>SLAU01000328.1 GCA_007126675.1 Balneolaceae bacterium | reverse complement strand
GGATAGTGAAAATCGCTCCAGCGCATCATTTCTCCTTCAAAGTCGGTACCGGCAATTTGCAGATACTGGCTGAAAAGATCGCTGTTCGGAAAACTGTCTCTCCCGAAATAGTCTACATTGGCCTGATGCGTATGAAACGTAGTGTGGCCTTCATCAATCCAGGTATATCTGCGTTCGTTTGTGCTTACAATCATTGGAATCCACATATGCGCCAGTTCGTGTGCGGTTACTCCATACAGTGCCACAGGCCCGGCATTATTGTAATCGCCCATCAGGGTGATCATCGGAAACTCCATGCCGCCGCCAATAATCTCAGCTCCTTCAACCGAAGTCATGTGAGGCCAGGGATAGGGAATTCCGGTATAATCTGACAGGAATGACAGGGAGTGTTGTGCGTACTCTGTCTGCTCGGTCCAAAGTGGTGCCGATTCTCTGTAAAATGTATTTATGCGGGAATAGTTGGTATTGCCGTCATTATTTAAATCTCCGATCGGAGTGCGGGCACCTTCCCATTTTGATTCAAGAGTAGCACTAAAGGCTACATCCCTGACCCGCTCAGAAAAAAAGCGCCATTCAAGCAAACCGTTATCTGCCGATGCAGTTACATTTTCAAGTTCATCAAAATCTGCAATCACGTAAGGCTCATCACTGTCGCCGGCAGTGTTGTAGCGATCGTAAAACTCCGGAGTTAACGTTTCTTCAGGGTTCAGAAATTCGCCGGTACCCATCACTATCCAGCCTTCGGGTGCAGTAACGGTTAAATGATACTCCGAAAATTTGTGATAGAATTCGGCGTTGCCCAGAAAGTGATCATCCATCCAGCCATACACATCGTCATAAACAGCAATCTGCGGATACCAGTATGCAATCATATAAAGGTTATCTCTGCTGCGTCCCATCCGGCCCGAAGCACCCTGGCGCGGCACTTCAAATGACCATTCAAATTCAAATTCTGCTGATTCACCTGAGGCGATGTAATCATCCAGAAAAATATATAAACGGGTGCCATCTTTTATAAAACCGCTGGATCGCTGAAACCACCTATTCTGCATTGTGGTTTCTTCAATTTCGTATCCGTTTACCTTTATAAGTGAAAGGTTTTTACCGCCAGTAATTTCGGTAACATCTTTTTTTGGGGTTCCTTCTTTATGCAGATTCTGTGCCAGCTCAACAACGATGGCTTCCAGATCCGTCGGCGAATTGTTGAAATAGGTAATTTCTGCACGGCCGTGGATTTTGTGATTTTCGGTATCAAGCTCAGCAAATAGATTGTATGAGCCTTCATTCTGCCAGTAATTTTCACCCGGTTTGCCGGATAATGATCTCGTGCCATCTTCAAGTGCATAAATAAATGCGTCTGGCATATCAACTGGATAGGGTATCGGTCGCTCTATATCAGCGATCGATACAGTTTTTTCTTGGTAATTTTGGTCAGTTACTTTTGTTGATGAACAGGACAGTATGAGTCCAGCAGTTATAAAAATAAGGATTGATTTAGAGTTCAATACAATCATAGAAAAGAGATGTTAGAGTTAGAACAGAAATTTTAAAAAGAACAGGAAAAAAGATTACAGTAAGCCTGCTTGTTTAAGGCTGTGGCGAAGTTCGGGCAATTCAATAGGTTTAATCAAAAAATCTGTAAAGTTGGTTGCCTCTGCCCGCTCTTTGTGAAAAGGGTCTGAATTACCGGTAATGTAAATAACAGGAACGTCCGAAAACTCTCTGATCCTGGCCATTGTTTCAATACCGTCTATCTCACCTTCAAGAGCGATATCCATTAAAATAAGATCAGGATTTGAGTTTTTGGCCATTTCAATGGCTGTTTTACCGTAAACAAGCTCTCCGATGGGGTCAAAACCAAGTTTTTCCATGTAGCTTTCATAAAGCAAATTCAGGATAAGATCGTCTTCAACAATCAGTACGGTCCTCTTTTTATCGCCCATAAATTAATTTTAAAGATAAACATTAAAATAAATCTCAGAATGCCAATCTTATTCAATTTGTGAATAAACTAAAAACGTTTTTTTAAATTATATAGCAAGCGTCTCTTTATTAAGCAATACAATTGCCTGTGGCACACGATTATCGGTCAGGCGTTTAGTGATTATTTTTTTCAATGGAATGTTCAGATTTTCAAATATCTCAGGCTTATCGGTTATTTCTTTTTTATTGAAATAAGTTGAAATATTTTCAAGGATGTAGCCTGTCCGAACCCAGATAAATGGATTGTTCACCAGCGATGATATTACGCAGGCTTTATACTGTTCCGAAGATCTATTGATATTTAAATGTTGCAGTATTTCATTATCGGGATTTAGGGTATCTGCAAAAATAGAACTCTCTTCAGTATTATTTTTTATGAACTCATCGAATGAGATATCGAACTTTTGATTCGTAAATGAATCTTCTGTGTGCCGGCCATTTTCAGCAGGTCTTAAAACTGCTATCAGCCTGATATCCATTAAGTTCGGAAACAGCTGCACAGTTGGTTTGGGCAGGCCTGCTTTTTGCTCATTTCTTATCTGCTGAATAATTTTCCCAATCTTAATCACACTTCTTCTGTACTCATCCACTTTACTTTCGCGGGGAGGGGGCACACTTAGTTCCAGAATATTCCCTGACAATTCTAAACTCCAGAAATCTCTGTCAGGACTCTGTTCTATTTTTCTTAGTAATTTATTCCAGGCGCTCATCTATAAATCTCTATATTTTGCCAGTAGGTTAAAGTGTACAGTCAAACGATCTCTTACCCTTACAAGTCCTAACATTGCAACAGGCGGTTCTATGTTGAAGTCTGACATTTCGAGGGGTGTTTGTCCGTACGCTTTAATAATGTTTTCGTTTGTAAGCTCTCCGGTCATTTCAAACACAATATTCTTCTCTGTTCCGGCAACAGTAAGTATGCCTTCAACCAGCAAAGAAAATGTATCCGAATCTTCATTATATCTCATATCTATGGTTGACAGATACCGGAATTGAATAGCCCTGTGTGTATCTGCCTTCAGAGCTTCTCGCAAATCTCTGTTCATTCTGCTTCTGCCGCAATCAAAACTCTCTACGTATATATCAACACCAATTTCAAGTTCAGTCGGGTCTGTTTCTTCAATCCTTCCGTTTTGTTGTACTGATGCTTCATAATCATTTGCAGTACACCGAAACTCATTTACATTTGAGTGTCCCTCTATCCACAGTGAGCTCTCACTTCTGTCAACTTCCAGAATTTGGGCTGAAAGTTGAGTAAACCCTGTAATAATGAACAGGCTTAAGAGTGGTATTATGAATTTCGGGACTCTCATTTATCTGCTTAAAATTAGTTTACCGAGAATGTTAATGAGTAAATAATCTGAATTTCATCTCTGGCCCGAACGGTTCCCATAACTGCTGTGGGAGGGTCAATGCCAAAGTC
>SLAU01000323.1 GCA_007126675.1 Balneolaceae bacterium | reverse complement strand
TGGCTTTTGCTTGGGAGAGTGAAAGCCACTTTTTTTGTGGGGGTTGGTTTTGACCTGATCACGGTGCCTATCCTGTTATCTCGTCACGGTGCCTGCCTGGCGTGTCTAAAGAGAAACTGAGTATCCTGACTGTACCAGCAGACAGGCTCTGCTCCTTTACAGCACTGCCGGCAGCTCCGCTGCCTTTTAGTACTGATGTGCTTTAAAACCATCAGCTACCGGCTGACAGCTGTCAGCCGATAGCTAATAGCCAAAACTTACTTCACCAACACCATCTTCCGCGTCTGCACAAACTCCCCGGCGGTGATGCGGTAGATATACATGCCACTTGAGAGATTGGAGGCGTCAAAGTTTACCTCGTGCCGGCCTGCGGGTTTTTGATCATTAATGAGAGTGGCTACACGCTGTCCGAGAACATTAAATACCTCAAGCTGAACATCCACAGGCTGTGACAGGAAATAACGGATTGTTGTGACGGGGTTGAAGGGATTAGGATAGTTTTGTTGAAGCGAAAATTCAGATGGTTTTTCTGTAATTTGATCTCTGCTAACAGCCGTTTCTTCAAGGTCAAATAAATACACGGGTGTATCTTTATAGTTGGCATCTGAACGTTGTACAGCAAGAAAATTAAGTTTTCCATCTCCCGTGAAATCTCCCATAGGTGTTCGAAAATGGCTATTAATCGTATTAAGCCCTCCCATCGACACTGCTTGATTTGGAGCTTCAAAAAGAATGGCAGCATCATTGCTTATAGTGGAATCTATATGATACAATACAGCATTTGTATTTTCGGGACCACCATTTACTAAAAATTCGTCATGACCATTGCCTGTCAGGTCAGGAACTCCTGCCATCTGTCCTCTTCCAAATCCTGAAATATATTCACTCTCGTTCTCGGAACTATCAATTGCAGAAAAATATTCTCTTTTCAGACCTAGTAACGTATCAGGTTCAGTGCTATCCGATTCACCAAAAAAGAAATGAACTCCAGGGATCCCAAATAGCGGGTCAGAATTTTTACTCATTCGCAGGGGAGCTGCTGCAATATCCGGTAATCCGTCTCCTGAAAAATCACCTACAGCAATCTCCGACATCCCAAAATAAAACAAATCATTCCCATCCGCCAGACTTTGGATGCTTGAACGAAGAACACGATCAGGCTCTGAAAAATCGGCATCTTCTTTTCCAAAAAAAATATTGATTCGACCACCTCCACTTGATCCTGTTTCCGTAAAATCTTCAAATATCCCTTCTGATAAATTCACAATTGCAAAATCATCTAATCCACCACCATTAATATCACCAAGCCCCTTTAAAGTACCTCCAATTCCCATTCCTGCCAAACCATCATCTTCAAAATGAAAATAATGATCAGCTTCAGAACCGCCAAAACCCTCTCCTCCGAGAAACAGACCTGCAGGTACTGAGCCCGTAATTGCTGCGGACACCAGCAAATCATCAAAGCCGGAACCGTTTACATCCCCTGCATTTTCAACGATTCCAAAAAATTCATCCAAATAAAGATGCTCAGGCTGGCCCGGGTAATAAAACTCCGGTTCAAGCACCCAAAACGGTTCACTTGCTATAGAGGCTCCACCGGTCATCATTCGAATTTCACTTTTCCAGGTCCTAGTATTGTCGTCATAAAATCGAACAACCATGGCAATATCAGGATTATCCTGTGAAGTAAAAAAACCTGAAACGACATCACTAATTAACTCATTTTCACCCAATTCTACTATCTGAAATGGTGTTTGCCACGTTGCACCTCCCTCATGAAATGAAAGTTCGGTTTTTGTTTCAATCCTATAATTTACCACAAAATCATCCACCCCGTTTCCAGTCATATCACCAAGAGCATAAACGTCGTAAGCAATCCTCCTTTGAAAATCTTCACGTGGATAGACAATTGCCTCTTCGGTTATTACCTCGTTGCCATCTGTACCAATCAGAAGCTGGCCAAAGTATTCCTCACCATTAATCAACACAAAAGTAATTTGAATGATGTAATTGTCATTGCCATCTCCTGTGAAATCACAATAGAAAAAAGGTGATGTATTTGTTGTACGTATACCTATTTCATCATATTGATGACCGATCGATTCTCCCTTTTCTATAGATAAATTGTCTCCAATCCTACCTAAAAATAAATTACTGAATGTGTTTGCATTACCCTCCGGATGGAGAATAAATTCCGAATTACCATCACCAATAAGATCCCCAACCGGATAAGCCAATCCTTCATAAAACGGTATAATCTGTTCTTCAAAAATATTTCCTTCTTCATCATGTTCAGCAGGAATAATTCGAAATGTGTTATGATCAGTCTCATTGTTAAAGCTTTCAAATTGATTGGTATATAAAAGGGATGGATGCTCTTCTGAAACCTGTAATTGAAAAATAGAACCTGTAAGCAAATATGCTTCCGATAATTTAAAGTGTTGTTCAAGAATGATATCTCTGTTTTGATTCACTCGAAGTACATTTAAATATCCGTTTTGTTCACCAATATCGTGCTGTACCATATTTGAAATTAACACATATTTATTTTCTTCTTTCTGATAGGTTCCCTGATAAGCCCAATTAAACAAAGTTCCGGAATAGCTGACCCCATTACCTTCCAAAACATCGTTCGGCAGGTCATACTTTTTTATTTCAAATTGGTTATCTGAGTCCCCGAATATTACCGTAAGTGTATCACCTGAAATTTGTATCAAATCATCGCTACCACTGCCGTCAAGATCTTTATAAAGTGGTATTAAATTATCATTGGAAATATCAATCGTTGAGTTTGAAACACTATACCCTGAACCGCTGAACTCATAAATATTAAATCCGTTTTCAGTCTGCTGAATTAAATTAGCTTTACCGCTACCATTTATATCGCCGGCCGGAATCAATTCTTCATAAATCAAATGATCAGCACTTGTACTGATATTTCCGCCAAAAAATATGACGGTTTTTGGAGTCATATCCGACAGATCATCAGTTCGTTCATCCGGTGCGTAAAAGGTTTGAATAAGATCTGTTAGACCGTTTCCATTTAAATCTCCGGCAGGAATTGCTGTGCCCGTCGGCATAAAGTTTATCTGCTCATTATCCCAGGGGATTCTCTCCCATATTTCACCTGAAGGCTTTCTGATTTCAATATTTCCGGGAAGCATACTTTTTGAAGTTCGTACTATATCTTTTTGACTATCAACATTATTTAAATAAATCTGAGAGTCATTTATTTTTTCTTCCGTCAATTTATTTTGAATACTTGACGATTGAGCTTTAGCGCTCACAAAAGTAAAAAAAGCTATAAAAAGCGTTAAAAACAGAATGAAAATGGTATAGGTAAATCGCATATTAATGTAGTTGTGTTAATTATGATATTGTAGTTTATAAAAGACCTCTTAATCAGTAGTATTTA
>SLAU01000287.1 GCA_007126675.1 Balneolaceae bacterium | reverse complement strand
GGTTTTAACTACACTGATTTTAAAACGGCCTTCGGGATCTATTCCTTTAATCAGCCGGTCTCTGTTTTTGAACTCTTCTTTATTTAATGACATACATATTATTTAAACGTATTGAACTTCAGTTTGAAGTTAATCTTTTGCCCGCCCTTTTTAGACAGACTCAAAAACCCTATAGCAAAACCTAATCTGCAAATAAGATTATTTAAAAGTTTCTCTGCAAACTGTTTGTATAACAACAGAAATGGGTTTCAGCGTTTGGTAAAATAAGGAGATTTGAACTTACTTCATTGCACAGTCTATCTGGTATTCCGAAAAACCGGAAGTTAGATATATTAATTGGGTAAATAGCACGTATGGTTCAGAATTCAACTTGTTACAACTGTTCGGAATTTTTTTTTCACGAAGATCGTGTCGGGTTTCTTTACTTTGATGTAACCAATTATCTTCAGTTAATCGTCACTGATACAGAAACCCTGATTTGTGGCCTCTTTTTCTTTGGCATTGGGATTTCGGAAAGTATAATTTCTTAAAAATCACATTTGGTATTAACCTGGAAATAAGTGGATTCCGTTAACATTTACTACTTTAGATTGCATCTGATTAAAACCCCGGCTAGTCTGGATGGGGTCACATGGAATTATCACTTGAGATAAATCATCTTTTTACTCTTCTGATACTCACCAGCACGTAAGCGGTAGATGTAGAAACCGCTTGAGAGGTTGGAAGCGTTGAATGTGATTTCGTGGGTACCCGGCTCAAATTTTCCATCAAATAATAAATCAACTTTTTGTCCGAGTAGATTATATACTACGATCTCACCACTGATCCTCTCTGGAATACTAAATTGTATTGTAGTTGACGGATTAAAGGGGTTCGGATAATTTTGACGCAGTATGAAAGATTCGGGGATGTCTGTATTCAATTGATCAACGCTAACAATCTCCCCTTCATTATAAACTCCAAGACCACCATTTGTACTAATCCACTTATTGTTATTATCGTCTATTGTGATTGCATTGACCTGATTATGCGGCAAGTCTGAGTTTCCCGTATCATACACGGTCCAATTCGTACCATCTAACCGGACAAGACCGTCCCATGTACCAATCCACTTTATGTTATCTTCATCTATTGTGATTGCAATGCTCCGATTATGCGGCAAGTCTGAGTTTCCCGTATCATAAACTGTCCAGTCCGCACCGTCAAAGCTGGCAAGTCCGCCTCCCCAAGTACCAATCCACTTTTTGTTATCTTTGTCTACAGCAACTGCACTGACCCGATCATGCGATAAGTCTGAATTTCCCGTATCGTATACTGTCCAGTCCGCACCGTCAAAGCTGGCAAGTCCGCCTCCCCACGTACCAATCCACTTTATACCATCTTCGTCTATAGCAACTGCACGTACAGAATTATTCGGCAAGTCTGAGTTTCCCGGATTATACACCGTCCAGTCAGTATCGTCAAACCGGGCAAGTCCACCACTTGTACCTATCCACTTTATGTTATCTTGGTCTATGGTGATTGCATCTACCCGAATATGCGGCAAGTCTGAGTTTACCGGATTATACACCGTCCAGTCAGTATCGTCAAATCGGGCAAGTCCGCCTTCCCAAGTACCAACCCACTTTATATCATCCTCGTCTATGGTAATTGCGTTTCTAAGAACATAATCATGCGGCAAGTCTGAATTTCCCGTATCGTATACCGTCCAGTCTGTGCCGTCAAACCTGACAAATCCACCACCACCTGTACCAATCCACTTTATGCCATCATTGTCAATGGCAATTGCACGAACATAATTATGCGGCAAGTCTGAATTTCCCGAATCATAAATTATCCATTCCGGGTTTTCGCTCGAGGCGAATGAAAGTATCGTAATACATATGATACTTAACAGAACAATTTTAATAGAGTAACCAGTGTAATGAAACAATGTTTTCATTTTCCTATCTCCTTCTGATTATAAATTAAAACTGAAGGGTTTAATATAACGATTCCCCTCAAGGACAAAGTTGTATTGTGTACTCTACCTAACAATACCACCCACTCCCAATCATTCTCCTCTTTAATCTTCAACTATTGAGAGACTATAGCCCACGTCGACTCACGACATTTCTGAAAATTTGGTAAAATCCATTTATCATCCATTTGTACTGCTTCAGTGCTAAAATCCCATCTTTTTTAACCAGTCTAATAACAATGTTAAAAGAGTTGTCGTGAATATCAACTATTTTTCTCTTGGCTTTCGCCAATTTAATTGATATTTCCCGAAACGCAATTCCACAATAAGTATATGGTAAGTATTTTTTAAAAATCCATTCAGATTTCACACAGTAGCCTAAAAGTTTCTATGCAAACAACAGAATTGGGTTTCAGCGTTTGGCAAAATAAGGAGATTTGAACTTACTTCATTGCACAGTCTATCTGATATTCCGAAAAACCGGAAGGCAGAGATTTTTCACGAACAAAGATGTACACAGCACCCATAAAAATAGACTGAAGTATCCACTGTAGAATGCTGAGCATTATTAAACTGATAAATGCCAGGACTATTCCAATCACTACAAAAACAGGCCCGAGGAAAAACAGCGGAAAGACAACAATACTTATTCCCAAAGCCAGAAAAAAGAATACAAGCCCAAAGCTGAAATGCCCAATCAGCTGTTCTCCCCATGAATCTTTCAGCATCTTTATTGATTCTTTGAGCGATTCGATCGGGCCTTTCTTTTCAATGATTAATACCGGCAGAACAAGGAAACTGATCACCGTCCAGCTCAGGCCGAGAAATCCGGTCAGTATTTTTCCAAATTTATCGGATTGATTTTCGATCGTGTTTAATAACAATCCAACCGATGCGGCAATAAAAGTCCAGCCAAGCAGTGCGGCTTTCCTTGTCCAGACAAGTTTCATCGCTTTCACGATTGATGGGCTCCCGCCTTTCATCACATAAATAGCAGAAATCACCGCGGCTGAGTTAAAAAACAAGATGAAGAAATAGTTGACGAAGTAAAAGAGGAAAACAACAGCAAAAGTACCGATTGTATACTCTTCAAAGAGTGAGTTTAAAGCTTCAAACTGCCCCGTTATCCATACCGGTGTGAAAAATGAGATGATAACAATCAATGATGCCAGCCCTGAAAGTGCGGGAAATATCAGAAGCTTTTTCTCCTGTAGCAAAACCTGCAGCGAGCTTTTCATCAGCGACCATGTATTCTTGAAACGGCTCATATCAGACTGATTTAATTTTCAGACGAATGTACGGATTATTTGTGATCTGGTTTCAGTGGGAAGGTTTATTTTGAGCTATCAGCTATCAGCGTTAGCTGTTCCTGAATCCACTTGGAACGTCACTGAAAGGTCCCCCTTCGAAGGGGGCATGGCTGGCGGAGCTAATGCGACGACAGACGGGGGGGATGACTCAT
>SLAU01000173.1 GCA_007126675.1 Balneolaceae bacterium | reverse complement strand
GGGAATTTGAAGACGGCTTCAGGCAGCGGGTGGATACGGAAGTATTTATCGACTGGCTTGCCATTCATTACATGATCGGAGATGTGGATGCATTCGGGGATGATTACTGGATCTATCGCGGAAGAGGAAGCAGTGACAAATGGAAAATAATCCCGTGGGACCACGACATTAGTTTTGGAAAAAATGAGCGTGATGGCCTCACCGAAAACCGCGGGCTGGGCCAATACGGAAACGGGCTGGTTCAGCTGAACGACTATTTTGCCTACGAATACCCGATTGATGATGCCGGCTGGGATAACAAACTCATCTCCTCGTTCCTTGAAACACCCGGCTTAATTCTGCAGCTAAAAGATCGAATGAGTTACCTGATGAATGAAAAATTTACACAGCAGTATTTCAGGGAGCGAACCGAAATTCACAGAATCGTTATTGAACCATATATCACAAAAGAGCTGGCAGAAGGTCGATTCAAATATAATGAAAGGCAGCATCATGGACTGACCGGAAAATTTGATTACCACGTGGAAAACATCTTAGATTTTGTGGAACTTAGATACGCTTTTCTTGACAGGCAGATCAATCCTGTAGAAGGGGAAGCATATTATGCTTCTGCCGGTTTAAGCAGTGATGGTCACACCCCGGTTCTGCTGACCGATGCAACCGGATGGACAATCGCAAAATTTGAACCGCAGGATGTTACCGGAAACCCGGTACTTACCATTCAGTCTTCAGAAAGTGAAGTAAGCCACGAAAACAAGGTTAATCGCGAGTGGAGTGTTCAAATTGAAGATGGTAATGCATCCGGCCGGCTAACACTCTATTACAGAAACGATATTGCACCCGACGGCAAGGAAAACTGGTACTACATTGATGATGCGATTGGAGACCAGTGGGAACTGAGAGTTTTTATTGATGGAGAGGAGAGTGGCAACGGGTATGTAAATCCATATTCAAATAAGGTTTCGGGTGATGTGTCGATTACCGGTTTGCATGTGTTGTATATAAACTGAGGTTTTATTGATTTTTTAAAGCTCACAATTAAATAAAGAGGTCAACCAGCCTCGATAATTTGAGTGGTAACGACCCTCCGGGTCTATATGCGGTGACTGGCCACTTCGTGCCCCGGCAATGAATTGCCGCGCTTGCCCTACGTAGTTTTATACGAAGGAGTGGCCTGCCTTCCGAAGCCTTGTGCGAAGGAATGGCTATTTCCGGGCACCCCTCTGGGATGCTAATTCTCCATTCTATTCAAAATAATTGTTCGTATAAGCCGAATTACAGACTAATATTGAATTTAAAAATTTTGTCCCATCGGGACAATTGGAAATAGCCTGCCTTCCGAAACTTTAGTGCAGGCAGGCCCGCCAATTCATTGGCGGGTTAACGAAGGTAGTAAAATATAAAAACCCCGTAGGGGTGATACCTTCTTATCAAAACTCAAAGTTTAAATAGAAATTAATCGGCCTCTGAAAAGCGGAAGGGATAAGGAGTTTTTTTACAACACTCTACATCTCAACCACAGCACCCAGTTTATCACTCTTAAAAACTGCATCGATCACTTTCATATTGGCCACGGCATCATCGAGCCGGGTGGGTACCGCAGTGTTATTTATAATAGACCGGCAAAACGCATCAACCTGGAGCCGGTACTGGTCCACAGCTTCAATCTCTATGGTTTTACGTTCTCCCTTTTTAGTCAGGAAGATATATGCCAGATTATCACCCGGAGGATTAAATGGAACCTCGATCTCAATCAGCCCGTCTGTTCCGAAAATGATAGCGCGCTGGTAATGATGAATTTTGGTAGAACAGGTAAAGGAAGCCGTTTTACTACCAAACGTCAGTATTCCGGAAGCTTTATAATCAACACCAAAATCAGGATCAGTTTCAAGCTTCCCGTACACAGTGTCTGGTTCTTTGTTAAACAGAAACCGGGAGAGTGAAATGCTGTAGCAGCCGATATCCATCAAACCTCCTCCGCCCATCTCCGGGCTGTTTCGGATATTATCGGGATCCTCATTGTAGTAGGTAAAGACGGAGTGGATGGCCTGAACCTCTCCAATTTCCTGTTTTTTTAGCAAAGACTGAACCTCATTCCACTGCGGATGAAACCGGTACATAAAAGCTTCCATCACTTTAATGCCGGGAAACTCACGGCTTTTCTTCAGCAGTGATTCCGCTTCTGCACTGTTCATGGCTAATGGCTTTTCACACAAAACGTGCTTGCCGGCTTCCATCGCTTTCATGGTAAATGGCACATGCAGGTGATTAGGAAGCGGATTGTAAACGGCATCGATCGAATCATCAGCCAGCAGTTCCTCGTAGCTTCCATAACTGACCGGAATATTTTGCTCATTGGCTGTTTGATCCGCTCTTACCGCATCTCTTGATGCAATAGCGTGCACGGTACCGGTTTCGCTGGCGCGAATCGCCGGAATCATATGGTTAATTCCAAATTTTGAGGTACTAAGTACTCCCCATTTAATCTGTTTCATGCATGATATAGATTTGATATCTGATGTTTTTGATGGCAAAACTACTCATCTGTACCATCGATCATACCTAAACTGATCAAATTCTGCATGATATCAAAGAGCAGAGATCGGAAAACCTGGCAGAAAAAAATTGCCTGCCGGAAGTCCGGAAGGCGATAAACTTAAAGAAGAGTATTTTTATTAAACGATCAGAGCGCCACACCATCTAACGCTACATTATTGAATGTTACCCTGTTACCTTCATTTCGCTGGCCATCTTCTGTTTCGAAGCGGAGGCGCACTTTGAAGTTTTCGTTGTCATTCACTTCTGTGATGCCTTCGAAAGGAATTTCAAATAACCGGTATTCATCAGTGATCAGGTCCTGATTAATGGCTGCCGGTGAAAGCCCTTCTGTAGTCCAGGAAGGGGAAGCTGATGAAACAGAGTAATCAAAGATCAGGCCTACAGCGGCATCTTCATCTTTTGCGGCTAAAGTAAAAACAACGTTGCGATACCCGTTAGTTGGCAGGTGAAACACCATAGTATTTTCGCCATTGGAGCCTACAAAAGGATCACGCACCTGGATGGCACGCATTTCTCCTTCGGCATTTTCATAATCCACATTGTTATTCCCACCCGGACGATAGTTTATATCCGTAGGCATGTTTCTCCGCTCCATTGAACCGTCGCGGCTTGTGTTGGGATAGCCTTCCAGCGATGATGTGTACTCTATAAAAGCGTTACTGGAAGATGGAAATGTAGCATCGATGGTTTCCATTTCAGTATCGTTTGGTAATTCATTGCTAAAAAACCAAAAATATACCAGTTCCTGTACACCGGGGTTATCAACCGAATCAGCATCTGCATCAGTTATATCAGTGCCGTTTGAATCAAGGGTTTCGGCACAGGATACAAATGCAAGAATTGCCACTAACAGAAGAATTGAAAGATTGC
>SLAU01000382.1 GCA_007126675.1 Balneolaceae bacterium | reverse complement strand
TGCTCTAAACCAAACCGGTGGTAAAATCGGTGTAGCCGGAATATGTAATGGTGGCGGCGGAGCATCAGCACTGGTTGTTGAAAAAGTATAAAAGATTGATTTTTTATGCTTTTGAGGCACCTGTATTATTTTTTTAATATGATAAAAGCCGAAGTAATTTTCGGCTTTTTTTATTACAGGGTTGCTTTTATCGACAGGTGGATGTATTATTCTATAACCAATCCAAAATAAAGGACCAACAGCTTATATAGATATACCGCTACAGCCAAAGTATCATCAGAGAAATAAACATATATGTGCTATGGTATATCTGTACAATAAACATGTAGTATCGAATCCTCAACCTAATTTTATAAGCTGCTTATAAGAAGTATTAGCTACGTTAATTAAAGGTTTAAATCATTACATGCCGTCTCAGGATGTATAAATCAGCTATAAAATTAGTTTCGTTTCTGTTATTTCTGCTGTTGAGCCAGTCTTTATTTGCTCAGCAACTCAGAAAAACCGCAGATAATGAACGCTTTACCGAATATCATTTTACTAATGACAGTCTGGCGGTAGTGCATTCTTACGAATTCATTATTCCGGATGGCATGAGTCAGTCGTACAGTGTTGTGCAACAGTCGGTTGTTACCCATCGGGTAAAAGAGGATCCTGAAATATTGAGCACGGCATATGCTCTGAATAGTTCTGATACACCGCTATTTGATATTGTGAACCCCGGAATAAAGAGAGGCCAAAAAGTTGCGAATCTTCGATTTCATCCGGCAAGGTATCAATCAGCCGACTCTGATGAGTTCCTGATTGTCAGAGAAGCAAAATTCCGTGTTTATAAGGAACCTGAAAGACAAAGAATTTTACCTCAGCAGCAAACCTCTGTTACTGAAACGTCACCTTTTAATTCAGGTAACTGGTACAAAATTCCAATAACCGAAAGTGGCATCTATCAAATAGATGCCGGTTATCTCGAAGATCTTGGCATAAACCTCTCTTCCATAGATCCGCAAAATATCCAGATTTGGGCAACTCCGGGCGGTGAACTGCCAAGATTAAATGCTGCCGAACGGCCACAACTTGAAGAAATACCGATCATCGTACAAGCTGAATCAGATGGATCGTTTGACCAGGGTGACCTTATTTTATTCTATGCAGAATCACCAAGTACTATTTTCAGGGATTCGAACACAGGTACATTTAGCCATCAGTTACACAGATACAGCGATAATAACTACGTTTTTCTTACAGTAGCCTCCTCCCCCGGCGAAAGGTTAAGTGTAACACAGCAGCCTTCGGGTACTCAAACCGTTACCGAATTCAGAGATTTTATTTATTCTGAAACCGAAGTTTATAAATCTGAACCCCGTATACGGTCTGGCCTGGAATGGTATTCGCAAAGATTTTCTACTTCAGCAGCAAGCCGCAATCAAACAATATTCAATGAATCTGTTCCGGGTATGATCCCCAATCGTGAATTTGATATTGAAATTCAGTTTGTGGGAAGGTCTACCCAGCCAATGTCTATGGCTTTTTCGCATGATAATGATCAACTGGGAAGTACCAATGTAACTTCAATAAACAGCTATACTTCAGAAGAAGGAGTTTCAGGTATATTGTCCGGCTTTTCTGCTACATCAACTCTCACTTCTGATGCCATAAATTTATCTGCACAGCTAAATGCCACAGAATCGAGCAGTGAAGCATTCATCAATTGGGTTCGTGTAAGTTTTGATCGTGAAATGATTGCTGAAAATGGATTTCTAAAGATTTACGCTCCTTTAGATGTTCAAAATCAAGCTGCCGAATATAGCATGTCGGGGTTTTCCTCCTCACCCATCGTATTGGAAGTATCTGATGCACAACAGCCAATTTTGTTAAACGTTTCTGAAACAGGTAACGATTACAGGTTTAGTTATTCGCACGGAAGCCAAAACCGGTTTGTGGCACAGAATCAATTTTTCACTCCCGAAGAGGGTGAACTAATTCAAAATCAAAACCTCAGGGGAATATCACATCATCCTGACTATGTAATCGTTACTTCTGAATTTTTCTTTGATCTGGCTGAAGAATGGGCTGATTATCGACGGCAACAGGATAATTTTGAGACTGTTGTAGTTACTCAAAATCAGATTTTTAATGAATTTGGCGGCGGCACTCCGGATGTAACCGCAATAAGAGACTATATTAAATTTTTATACGACCGGGCACTTAATTCCGGGCAAGAACCCCTTCAGCATCTTTTATTATTCGGAGATGCCACCTACGATTTTAAAAATATTGTGAATGGGGCATACACTAACCACGTATTCACTTTCCAAAGCGATAATTCGCTGCACAGAATTAATAGTTACGGGAGTGATGATTATTTCGGACTGCTTGATGATTCTGAAGGTGAGTGGCCAACATTCAGCAATGCAGAACGCATTGATATAGGAATCGGCAGATTTCCGGTAAATACTATATCCGAAGCGCAAGTATTGATGGATAAAATCCGACAGTATGAAAGCAATGAAACAAAAGGAAACTGGCGCACAAGGTTTGCATTTGCTGCCGACAACGACCTGCCGGATGTTGAGCGAAACAGAGATTTACATACACTAAATGCGGATGGCACAGCTATAGAGATTGATAAAACCGAGACTGCTACAAGAATTGATAAAATTTATATGCTCTCCTATCCTGTTGAAACATCAGCAGCCGGACGCAGGGTGCCCGGTGCTACCCAGGATTTTTTAAGCGCATTTAACAACGGTTCGCTTGTTATTAATTATTCCGGCCACGGAAATGAAAGCGTGTTATCTGATGAGCGGCTTTTTACAGATCAGATGATTCCTCAGCTCACAAACAATGATCGCCAATCCATTTTTGTAACTGCAACCTGTCAATTCGGAAGATATGATGATGCAGAAGCCCGTTCAGGTGCTGAAAAGGTATTACTTTGGGAAAATGGAGGTTCTGTTGCAACATTTACGACTACGAGGGTCGTATTTACCAGTGCCTCGCCCGGCAGTAATAATTTTGGACTAAATATACAGCTTACAAGGCAGATGGTGGAGCGCGATGCAGACGGTAAACCACAAAGACTTGGCGACATTTACAGACGAACTAAGAACACTACACAAGGCTCAGGATTTAATGCGCGTAAATTTATCCTGCTCGGAGATCCCGCAATGCGAATCGGCCTTCCTGAAAAACGGGCACAAATTACAACTATCAACAATGTGAATCTCGAAGAAAATCCGGACACATTAATACAGGTTCGTGCACTCGATAAGCTTACTTTTTCAGGTATTGTAACTGATGAAAATGGAAACCACATGATGGACTACAACGGGGAAGCCAATGTAACCGTTTTTGATGCAGAACGAATTGTAAACCTGCCCAACCGGCCATGGGTTCAGGAAGGACGTTGCTTTATGAGTGATTGCCGCTA
>SLAU01000275.1 GCA_007126675.1 Balneolaceae bacterium | reverse complement strand
TCATTCTCTCTTCAAGCGGCAGGTGGTTCAGGTCGCGGTAATAAGAATCGTGTTCAAGTAATAAAATATGATCTTCGCCGATGCCTTCAACGATTCGATTTACTACTGTTGTTTTTCCGGACCCGCTCCCTCCGCCAACACCTATAATTAATGGATCTTTTGACATTTATTTATTTAGTTCGAGCTTGTTTGGCGGTTCTGGCTTTTGTCATATCGCAGTTTAAAATCGCGAATTGAGCGGAATATTGCAGATGCAACAATTGCCTGTCCATATTCTGAATTTAGGAATCGTGCTTCATCCGGGTTAGAAATAAAACCCATTTCAATGAGTACACCGGGCATTGATGCTTCATACAAAACCTGGAAACCTGCTTGCTTTACTCCGCGTGATCTCCGCTGGGCACGTTCTCTGAATTGCTGCTCTATTTGAACGGCAAGCTCTTCGCTAATACGCATATTGCCGGCATTGGTCAGTTCATAAATCAGAAGATCTTCCTCAGTCAGTTGCTGGGTTTGCTCTTCTTCAAATCGAATTACAGCATTTTCACGCTTCATAACATCAAGTGCTGACTGGCTTCGGGCCATCCCCAAAAAATAGACTTCAGCGCCATTAGCACTTCGCTGCCTGTGCACATTACTGTGCGAAAATGAGTTTGCATGGATTGAGACAAACAGATCACCGTCATTTTCATTTGCTATTTGGCCGCGCTCAGCTAAACCGACAAAGCTATCATCGGTCCGGGTATACACCACTTTTAAATCGGGGATATTTTGTTCGATATATTCGCCAACTTTTAAGGCAACTTTCAAAGCTATATCAGCCTCTCTTACACCGCCAACTCCTATAGAACCGGGATCACGACCGCCATGACCGGCATCAATCACAACTACATCAAGGCTTGAGCCATTAAACCTGCTGAATTCATCATCATCAAAAAAGCTAAAATCGGAATCGGCAAAAGTATCCCCGGCATAATGGCCCCAGTCAATTGGTTGCATATCTTCGTTCAAGCCGGTCATTCCGCTGCGGGAAACCGATGTGAGTGCAAGTAACAGATCTTTTCGGTTTTGATCGGGATAAACATTGGTATTGAAGTAATGGCCTTCACCTAAAGAAATATCAACGGCAAAACCGGTAGGCAGACTATATACATCAATTGAGGAGAATACAGAAGTTGGATCAGGCTTTCTGAAATTTACAGTGTCCAGATCAGAAGAGTACAAGATCATTTGTATGAGGTTTTCGGCAGGCTGATAGACCTCAAATGAATCAACCGGTGAAGAAAGATGATACCTCACCACATATCCTTGACCGTCACTTCGCTCAACGGCCGAAATCCTATTCAACTCGGTATTTTGAGCTTGTGCCTGAGGAAGCTGAAGCAAAAATTGAATACAAAAAAATACTAAAAGTGTAGATTTCAACACTCTCATAAATCCTTTCCGCTTAAGATTTATATACTGTAGATGATTTACCCATAATGTAATAATGTTTTTTGAAAATTGATATAATCGATATCAGGGCGTTATAACGGATTATTAATATAGTTTTATTACATTTCTCAATTCAATTAATCGTTTAAAAAAGAAATGCATGGAAGACACGAAAATTACACATTCTGAATCAGAAACGAGAGGGGTTTTTACAGTATTTAGCGGTGAAAGAGAAATGGGAAAAATGACCTACTCAAAGCTTGGAAATAAAAAAATTATTATTGACCATACAGAAATATACCAGGAAGCGAAAGGATCGGGATTGGGAAAAAACCTTGTTGAGTATGGTGTAAGCTGGGCAAGAAAAAACGGGATAAAAATTTTGCCTCTTTGTCCTTTTGCAAAAGCTGTTATAGACAGAGATAAAACTCTTCAGGATATAGTTAACTAATTTTTGAATGAATTTTGCAGAGAATTCTGTTATTTGTGCATGGATAACAAATTGAATAAAGCAGATATCAGCAGAATAATTGAAATGGCGTGGCAGGATGAAATCCCTTTTGAGGCGATTGAATTTCAATTTGGCCTGGGCGAAAAAGAAGTAATCAGTTTAATGAGATCGGAATTAAAAAGATCGAGTTTTGAGATGTGGAGAAAGCGGGTAACAGGCCGCAGATCTAAGCATGCCCGAACGTGAAGGGACTGATTTGATTAACATCAATCAGATAAATGACTAGTACCAGAATCTCCGTATTGTTCTTCTCTCCTGGAGAGTAGGTTCCGCTTCAAACAGCCTGTTTTCATAGGCTCTTGTAAAATCAGTAACAGTTCGTGGAAATGTTGTTGGATGAAAATCATTGCTCAATTTCAAACCGATGATACCATCACCAAGATATAAGAGAGGTTTTATGAATCCGGAATCAAAGAATATATCTTCACCACTTTTGGTACTTACAGAATTAATATGAAATTTCAACTCGGGCATTTCACTCTGTTCGAAAAAATTCTGTACAGTTAAATGAATTTGCTTGTTATTCAGGTCAGAAACTTGATTTTCAGATTCTGTTTGAGCCTTCAGATCAGATAACAGCAGGAAGGATATGATGAATAGAAAAAGAAGTATTTTATTCATTTTCAGATACATTTAAAATGCTCGAAAGGTTGCCTGCAATTTTCGCAATAATACTGAGATTTGCAAGCTGTTGAACCAAATTCACTTTCAAGCCGGGTTTCCATCGAATCGCAGTAAGGGCAGGGTACTATTTTTTGTGATCCTTTGAGTGATGTCAGAAAATCTGCGTCCTGATCAGTCTTTTCAGGGGGCGCTATTCCGTAATCTTTCAATTTCTTTTTTGCGTGATCTGTCATCCAGTCGGTAGTCCAGCTCTCTTTAAAATCAGTAACTACTTTAAAATTTTCCACATGGTTTTCCTGCAGCTTTTTATGGATCTCCATCTCAATAGCATTCATTGCCGGACAGCCTGAGTAGGTGGGAGTAATTTTAACAGTCACCATGCCGTCATTATCAATTTCAACCTCTCTCACAATTCCCATTTCAACCACATTCAGCACAGGAATCTCCGGGTCTATAACTTCTTCGAGCCATGACCAAATCTGTGATTTTGAATATGTGGTTTTAATATTTTTCATAGTATCAAGTAGTGAGTATCGAGTATCAAGTAATAGGTATAGGAATTGAGAATTATAGTTCTATATTCTCAATACTTGATACTCATTACTCTCTACTCAAAAATCATTTCCATTCAGCATCGGGGTATGATCTTCGCAAAAATTGCATTTGCGCGAGCAAATGTCCAAGATGCTCTGTGTGCCGTCCCTGCCGTGAACCGGAAAACATGTACTGGTCATCATCGGGAACGGATAATGTTGCTTCATCCAGTGTTTCATCAACCAGTTTTTTCCAATCGCCTCTAAATTCCGTCACATCTGTATAAACGTTCTCTTTAACAGCAATTTGATCTGCCTCATCCATTTCAAACATC
>SLAU01000258.1 GCA_007126675.1 Balneolaceae bacterium | reverse complement strand
GATAGAAATACAGAAATGAAAAAGCTGCGTATCGTTGAGATCATATAGAATTGTTTTTAACCAAACAGTAAATGGTTTTTGCATTGATGCGAACAACATAAGAAAAGCTGCAAATACCCTTACCGAATAGTAGTTAGTGTTATCTAATAAAACGTATGCTTAAATGAATATTAATTATAGAACCAGTTTTAAATACCCCCGTAATTAGACTGGCTGCTTTAATTAAATGGATTAATTTAAATTATGCAAACTTGCATAAGCATCTGTTTTAAAGCACACAAAAACTTTAAAAATTCTAAGTTTCAACCGGTAAAATTAATTTATAAAAACCATTTAAAAATCGTTTAATCCAAACAGATACAATAAGTTACAAAGTAATTTTTAAATTTGGTCAGAAGTTTAGAAAAGCGTTATTTTCGTCTATTAAAGAATTGAATTTTCTAAAATATCCTTTCGTGTAAAGGTTTAGTCAATGGAATATTAAGTGTAAATTTTTTTTTATCTGAGAGAATAAAATTTCAAACCTTGTTAAGCAATTCTTCCGGCACATCCATCTCCATTCTCAATAAAGTTGAAGCATGAGTTTTTCCCTGTGCATCTAATTTTAATGATACGGTTCCGCCTCCGCCAAGGCTTTCGTTCAATATAAAATTGAGCGCTCCTATATTTGGCATTTCATATCTCTCAACCTCTCCTTTACAAATATGCTTCATATGTTCTTTTACAACTTCTGCTGTCAGATTCTCTTTTAAATATGGATAGATATCAGGATGCCGTGCTATAATGCCAACATTGCTGCCATTCCCTTTATCGCCGCTTCTTCCGTGTGCTATTTCTATCAGTTTTACTTTAGCCATTTGATCTTAATTTTCTTTTAAACTTACAATTAAATTACACTTCCAATTTGTAAAATTTCTTCACCTGATTCATCGGCTATTGATTCGATCTCTTTTAAACTTTCAGGATCCGCAACTATAATCAAACCAATCCCCAGGTTAAAAGAAGCTCGCATATCATCTTCCGGTACATTACCGGTTTCCTGTATTAGGTTAAATATTTTTGGCCTTTCCCAGCTGTTCCAATTGATATCCAGAGTCAAACCATCCGGTATTATTCTCTTGGTGTTACCAACAATTCCGCCACCGGTTATATGTGAAAATCCGTTCACTCCTTTTACCTTTTTGAGTTCCGAAATATGCGGCAGATATGATTTATGAATTTGCAGTAATTCCTCACCAATCGTGTTTTCAAATCCGGGTGGTGTATCATGCACATCGTATTCGCTAAACAGAACCTTTCGTGCCAGTGAGTAACCGTTAGTGTGCAAACCACTGCTTTTAAATCCAATCAGCAGATCTCCTTTTTTAATATCTGATCCTGTAATTAAATGCTGCCGGTCTACAACTCCAACTACAGTTCCCGCAAGATCAAATTCACCTTTTTTATATATATCGGGCATCTCTGCGGTTTCACCTCCAATAAGTGCAACACCATTTTCCTTACACGCTTTGGCAAAACCTTTAATCACTTCGTAGCCAACTTCCTGCTGCAGTTTACCAGTAGAAAAGTAATCAAGAAAGAATAGGGGAGTTGCTCCGCAAACTGCTATATCATTTACACAATGATTTACCAAATCCTGGCCAACAGTATCATACACTCCGCATTTAAAAGCTACAATCAGTTTGGTACCCACTCCATCAACACTGCTTACCAAAACAGGTTCTTTGTACGTACTAAAGTCTGCTGAAAATAAACCTCCAAAACCTCCAATATTACTCAGTACATTTGCATTGTGAGTATCTTTAACCAGATCCTTAATGGAGTTTACAAGTTTTTCTCCGGCTTCTATATCCACTCCGGAATCTTTGTATGTAATTGGCTTCTTCGACAAAACAAATAAGTCTTTTAGGTTTAAAGATTTGACCTGATAAATATAATAAGATTAGCTTTCTCAAATGAGGCTTATTCTGAAAGTTCTCCACAGGAGTTTACTGTTAAAATAAAATTTTAATTTTTGTGTACAGTAGTAGAGCGTGTGGAAAGGTTGATAACTTATTTATCCTTTTACTCCTTAATTATTTTAGTCTTTTGTTGATAACATTGTTTATAAGTTTTTCAGTAAAATCAATTACTTAGTTATCCATTTAAAAAATAATCCACAAACGGACAGTATTTACACCTGTACTTTTAAAAAATTTATAAACATGAAAAGTTATTCTTTTGATATGTTGATAAGAAAGATTTTTTGTGGAATGGTGTGAATAGATTTCTACTTTCAGAGGCAGATCAAATTATAAACAGAACAAATGGTTGTTATCCACAAAGTTTTAAACATATGAGAATTGTAATTCAGCGCGTAAAATCTGCATCAGTTACTGTTGATGGTAAGGTAATCGGATCTATCAAACATGGGCTTTTACTGCTTGTTGGTGTGCATGAAAATGATACAGAGAAGGAACTTAAATGGTGTTGCCGCAAAATTCCAAAGCTGAGGATTTTTAATGATGATGATGGTTATATGAACCGATCTGTTCAGGATGTTGGAGGAGAGATTTTGGTGGTATCACAGTTTACACTTTACGGAAATATGGATAAAGGCAACCGGCCAAGTTTTATTGAGGCAGGCAAACCGGAGATGTCAGAACCGATGTATAATAAGATGGTTGAAATACTGAAAAGAGACTCAGGCGTTAATATTGAAACCGGTAATTTTGGTAAAATGATGGATGTAGAGCTTGTGAATGACGGACCGGTAACATTAGTTATGGATCGCTGATGGCCGTTATTTTTATTTTTTTAGATGGAATAGGAATCGGAGAAAATAATGAGAAAAATCCGTTAGCCGATTCTTCATTAAAATCCTTTTCATGGTTTACCGGCTCCAATGGTCTGCATAGCGATTGTAGCGCGATAAGTAAACCAGCCGTTTTATTTAAAGCTATAGATGCTAACCTGGATATGAAAGGCTTACCACAGAGCGGAACCGGCCAGGTAACACTTTTCTCAGGTCAAAATGCATCAAAATTGGTGGGCAGACATTTTGGTCCGTTTCCACACTCCCAAACAAAACATCTTCTTGAAGAAGAAAGCCTGTTTCATAAAGTGATTGAGCTTGGTAAAAAGCCTGCTTTTATGAATGCCTATCCGGATATATTTTTTGAGAGAGCAGAGAAAAGAGACAGGTGGAGTGCAACAACTCTGATGACAAAATCAGCCGGGGTAAAACTGAATAGGGTGGAAGATCTTTTGGAAGGCAATGCTGTTACCGCTGAAATCAGACAAAATGTGTGGCGGGAAACACTCGGGATTGACGTTCCTGTAATTACAGAGGAGGAAGCAGCAAAGAGGGTTATCAGGGCAGCAGAAAAGAACGATCTGGTTTTATATGAATATTACCTGACAGATAAAGCCGGCCATTCGATGGACAGGTCATTTGCAGATCAGGTACTCACTGTTCTTGATAAATTTCTTGTCAGCATTATTAATCAGATAAATGAGAGTGATACACTTGTGATCTGTACAGATCACGGTAACATTGAAGATCTGACTATCAAAACTCACACCAGAAATCCGGTGCCGTTATTTGTGAAGGGAGACACAGATCCTTTTATAAGTGCTGAGAGCGTTATGGATATAACACCCGGAATACTTGAAGTACTCAGAAAGAGTTGACTCAGATCTTATCGAGAACTTCTTTAATTCTCTCAAAGATTTCATCAATGGTTCCAACTCCATCCACTTCGGTAACCATTCCTTTTTCTTTGTAATAGTTCAATACCGGTTCTGTCTCATTCCGGTATACCTCGAGGCGGGTACGAACTTTTTCTGGCGTATCATCCGATCGTCCCTCACCACGGCTTAATATCCGCTGAACCAATTCCTCTTCAGGAACGGTTAATGTGATAAAGGTATCAATAGAGGTGGAGTTTTCGGCCAGGAATTGATCGAGTGCTTTGGCCTGGGGAACAGTACGCGGAAATCCGTCAAGAATATATCCGTTGTCGTACTTATCATTTTGCAGCTCATCCACAACCAGTTCCACAACCGTTTCATCCGGAACCAGTTTACCCGCATCCATGATCGATTTTACTTTTTTCCCAAGTTCGGTTTCATTCTTTATGTTATAGCGGAAAATATTTCCTGTTGAAAGGTGAGGAATATTGTAATGGTCAACGATTTTCTTTGCCTGTGTACCTTTCCCGGCCCCGGGAGGTCCGAACAATATGATCTTCATAAAATTAAATGAGATTTAGACCTGATGATTTTGTTTAAAAAA
The DNA here is from genome assembly GCA_007126675.1 of Balneolaceae bacterium. Lineage (GTDB taxonomy): Bacteria > Bacteroidota > Rhodothermia > Balneolales > Balneolaceae > SLAU01. The sequence goes on along the minus strand of SLAU01000258.1, from coordinate 8,351 downwards.
GTCTCTGTTATATAAGCAGGTTAGAGGTATGATCCGGTTCTGTTATCAGATTAGAAATAATTACCCTCAAAAAGAAAGTTGAAATGCGGGGATTTATGAGATTCCCGCATTTCTGAATTCAGATTACTTTTTTTCTGTATTCGGATTTACGCGCTCTCTTTCACGAATTCGTGCAGATTTTCCTCTTCTTTCTCGCAGGTAGAAAAGTTTTGAACGGCGAACCCTTCCTTTCTTTTTCACATCAATTTTTGCGATAAAAGGAGAGTAGAGTGGGAAAATTCGCTCAACACCAACACTGCCCGACATTTTTCGAACGGTTATGGTTTTGTTGGCTCCGCTTCCGCGTTCGTTTAATACCACACCCTCATACTGCTGAATACGCTCTTTTTCACCTTCGCGTACGCGGTAATGCACGTTGATTGTATCTCCGGCGGTAAATTCCGGGATATCATCCCGCATTACTGTTTGTTCTATCAGTCTCAGTTTGTCCATTATTTTATCCTTGTTACTGGGCGTTAATTATTCTTTTTAAATTTTTTGTATAAATCAGGCCGCCGTTCTTTGGTCTGTTTGATTGATTGCTCCTCGCGCCATTTTTTCACTTTTTTGTGATCTCCGGATCGTAAAACTTCCGGTACGCTCATCCCTTTAAATTCAACGGGACGCGTATATATTGGTCCTTCCAGCAGTTCGTTTTGAAACGAATCGGAAAGGGCGCTTTCCGCATCACCTATTGCACCGGGAATCAGCCGCACAATTGCATCGGTCATTACCATGGCCGGAAGTTCTCCGCCCGAAAGCACATAATCACCGATCGAATATTCGAGGGTAACCAGTTCATCACGTACACGCTGATCCACACCTTTATAGTGTCCGCATAAAATAATCAGATTTTTTTTAAGCGAAAGTGCATTGGCATCGGTCTGCTCAAACCGGTTTCCGTCAGGCGAAGTAAAGATTACCTCGTCATAACTGCGTTCGCTTTTCAGCTTTTCGATACATGAAAAAATTGGCTGCGGCGAAAGCACCATGCCGGCTCCTCCGCCGTATGGATAGTCGTCGATCTTCTTGTGTTTGTCTTCACTGTAATCGCGAAGATCATGCACAAAAATTTCAACAAGTTCTTTTTCTTTCGCCCTTCCCACAATACTGTGGTTCAGCGGTCCGTCAAGCAGAGCCGGTACTCCGGATATAATATCGATTCGCATCATAGCAGGTTCAGGAATCTGTAAGTTGATCCAGGTTTTTGCAGTATACCACTTTCTTTTGATGATCTGTATGATCTACAAATTCATCAACCACAGGTATAAGCAGTACGCCTGTTTCCGTTTTAACTTCCAGGATTAAATGAGCAGGATTGCTCATCAGGTCCAAAACAGAACCAAAAGTGCTGTCATTATATATAACGGTGTAACCGGTCAGATCCGGCTCGTCACTTTCATCCGGTTCATGTTCGATCACTTTGTCGCTGAATACAGCCTTATCCATTGCGGCGTCGGCATCGCTTCGGTTTGCAATCAAATCAAATTTTACAAAGAACGTTATCTGATTCTTTTTTTCCTCCCGGTGAACAGATTCGATGCGCATTGGCAACAGATCCGATCGTTTATTTTTTGTATAAACGATCTCTCCGGGAGACAGTAAATCATCAGTAAAATCATTTACAGGCAAAAAGCGAACAACACCATCCAGTCCGCGTGCTTTGCCAATCCGGCCTATTTCCTTAAAACGGGAATTCATTAGCCGGTTATTATCAGTTATTCAGATTGTTTGCTTTCCCATGCACGCTGAACGGTAACACGATCTTCGTCATCGGGAACAAATCCTTTCAGATCATCAATTGGAGAATCTTTGATATGATCAATCGCTTCAGCGGCAGTCATATCAGTAGAAACTTTTGAAGTAGCTTCAGCTTCTTCCGCTTTAGTTTCCTCAGCCTCAGTTTCAGTTTTAACCTCTTCTTCTTCCTCTTTAGCTTCAGGCTCAGCTTTGGTCTCTTCAACTTCAGTTTCAGCTTCTTCAGCAGCTTCGGCTTTTTCTTCGTCTTCAGCTTCAGCCTTTACTTCTTCAGGTTTTTCCTCAGTTTCTTCAACTTTAGTTTCAACCTCAGCTTCAGTTTCTTCTTTTGCTTCTGTTTTAGCCGGTGCTGCTTCAGCAGTTTCTGCCTGCTCTTCTGTTGCTTCAGTTTTTTCTTCTTCCTCAGCCTCAACCTTTGCTTCTTCTGGCTTTTCCTCAGTTTTTGTCTCTTCGGTTACTTCAGCAGTTTCGGCTTGCTCTTCTGCAGTTTCGGCAGCAGCTTCAGCTGTTTCTTCTTCTTTTTCAGCCTGTGCTTCTGCGGCTTCTTTTTCTGCTTTTTCTCTTTCAAGAGCTTTGGCTGCTGCAGCGGCTTTTTCTTCAAGCTGCTTTTTGTACTCTTTTTCTTCAGATTTCAGCAGTTCTTTTTGACGTTCTTTACGGCTGACTGCTTTTTCTTCTTTTTTAGCTTCGCGGGCTTCGCGCCACTCGGTTAGTGCAGCTTCAATTTCTTCTTCAGATTTGCCCCAGCGCAGCAGATGCATTTTATACAGAATGCCTTCACGCTTCAGGATGCTTCGTACTGTTTCGCTTGGCTGCGCACCAATGCGAAGCCAGTGCATTACGCGTTCTTCATCATACGTGAGTTCTTGGTTTTCACTCACATTATCAAAGCGGCCAAGCTGCTCAATAATGCGTCCGTCACGCGGTGCGCGGCTGTCTGCTACCACGATGTGGTAAAATGCCCTTTTCTTTCTTCCTCTTCGTTGTAAACGTAACTTAATCAATGATTTACTCCAGTTTATTTAGTTGTTTAAAGTGATTTATCTTCCCAGCGGAAGGTTTTTGAGCCCTTGCATAGCACGGCCCATTTTGCTCATTTTCGACATTGTTTTCATCATCTTCTTCATCTGCTCAAATTGTTTCATCAGTTCGTTGATCTCACGAACGGTTGTGCCCGACCCTTTTGCAATTCTTCTTCTGCGGCTTCCATTTAATATAGACGGGTCTCTTCGTTCTTCAGGGGTCATTGAGTCGATGATCGCGATAATAGGCTTGAATGTATCCTCATCAATTTCCTGATTTTCTACAGCTTTTTGAGCACCGGGAATCATGCCAACCAGGTCGGCAACATTACCCATTTTCTTAATTTTCTGGATCTGCTCCTTGAAATCCTCAAGGTCAAAACTATCCGAGCGTATTTTCTTTTGTAGTTTTTCTGCCTGCTCTTCGTCAAACTCTTTTTGGGCTTTTTCTACGAGGGAAACTACATCACCCATTCCTAAAATTCGCTTAGCAAGGCGATCAGGATAGAAAGGCGAGAGGGCATCAAGCTTTTCGCCGGTACTCATAAACTTGATCGGTTTCTCTACAACCGACCGGATAGAGAGTGCAGCTCCGCCGCGTGTATCACCATCAAGTTTGGTCATTACCACACCATCAAAATTGATGGTTTCATCAAATGCTTTTGCAGTATTCACGGCGTCCTGGCCGGTCATCGCATCCACAACAAAAAGAATTTCATCAGGCTCAACAGCCTTCTTGATTTCTGCAACCTCATTCATCATCTGCTCATCAACATGCAAACGGCCAGCTGTATCAATAATCACAGTATCAAGTGCCAGGCTCTTGGCCATCGATACAGCTTCTTTTGCAACACGAACAGGATCTTTCTGTGCTATAGAATACACAGGTACATCAATTTCTGATGCAAGTGTTTTGAGCTGATTGATGGCGGCCGGACGATAAACATCAGCGGCGGCGAGAATAGGAGTGCGGTTGTTTTCTTTTTTCAGATACCGCGCAAGCTTGCCTGCGAAAGTGGTTTTACCTGATCCCTGAAGACCTGCAATTAAAATAACAGTGGGGGGCTTGGCTGCAACGGCAAGATCAACACGCTCATCTCCCAGCATTTTTACCATTTCATCGTACACAATTTTGGTAAATTGCTGGCCGGGGTTAACGCTCTTCAGAACGTCAGCTCCCATAACCCTATCTTTTATATCGGCGGTAAATTTTCGGGCTACTTCAAGGTTTACGTCAGCGTCTAACAGGGCGCGGCGAATTTCGCGAACCGTTTCAGCGATATTTACATCGGTGATCCGGGCTTGCCCTTTTAAACTCTGAACGGCCGATTCTATTTTTGAAGACAAATCTTCGAACATATCAAGCGCGTTGTTTGTATTATTTCAGAGTCTTACAAATTACGGACTTAATATTCACTTATCAACAGCTTTGTGGATAATTTTTTTGGGAGTGAGAACGCAGAACGGAAAAGGCAGAATGCAAAACGCAGAAGGGACCCACCCCCGGCCCCTCCCTCCGTCGCTATCGCTCCGCAAGGAGGGGAGGCTTCTGCCTTTTGCGTTCTGCCCTCTCACTTTTTATTATTTCAATCTGATAAACGAACACCTTATTTTCCCTGAGAATAATTACCCAACGTTAACTAATTATATTATTGAATCATGTCTGACCAAGCCGGCTATGGATTATTAAAAGGAAAAAAAGGAATTATTTTTGGTGCACTCGACGAGCGCAGTATTGCCTGGAGAATTGCACTTGCCTGTAAAAGAGAAGGAGCTGACTTTGTTCTTTCAAATGCTCCCATCGCTTTAAGGCTGGGAGCACTTAATGCATTATCTGAAGAAACCGACGCCCCGATTTTTCCGTGTGATGTAAGTAAAGAAGAGGAAGTTGAAGAACTGATGCAAAAAACCAAAGAGCATCTCGGCGGGGTCGACTTTATTCTCCATGCAATCGGAATGTCTCCGAACATCAGAAAAAAAGTGCCGTACAATGACCTGAACTATCACTGGATGAATCAAACCCTTGATATCTCAGCCATTTCACTGCATAAGATTTTAAAATATGCTGAAAAAACAGAAGTTATTAATGACGGAGCAAGTGTGGTTGCCCTTTCCTTCATAGGTGCACAGCGCATCTTTTCTAAATATTCTGACATGAACGATGCAAAAGCTTTGCTCGAAAGTATAGCCAGGAATTACGGCAGCAGGCTCGCCGATAGAGGAATTCGTGTAAATACGGTTTCACAGGCGCCAACTGAAACATCGGCAGGGACCGGAATAAAAGGTTTTGACGTGATGTTTACATTTGCTGAGAAAATAGCACCGCTCGGTAATCCAACTGCTGACGATTGCGCTGATTACTGCGTTACCCTCTTTTCAGATCTCACAAGAAAAGTAACCATGCAAAATCTGTATCATGACGGCGGTTTTGTAACGTCCGGTATTTCTGAGGAGATGGCTCAGGGACTTCTTAAACTTTATGCAGACGAAGAGTAATTAAATATGGCCGGAAAAATTCTCGGCATAGATCCCGGTTCTCGTACAACAGGATATGCAATTCTGGTTGAAGAGCAGGGGAAATATTCTGCGCAGATTTGTGATGTTTTCAGAATGGATAAGATGGAAGATCACAATGAACGGCTTCAGTTTATTTTTGATAAAGTAACCGAGCTGGTAAAACAGCATAAACCCGATCAATGCGCAGTTGAAACACCCGTGTATGGCGTTGATCCGCTCGCGATGCTGAAACTCGGGCGGGCCCAGGCGGCGGCCATTCTTGCAATCACAAATTTAGACGTACCTGTGGCCGAATACTATCCGAAAGCCGTGAAAAAGGCGATTACCGGTAATGGCAATGCAAGTAAAAAACAGGTGGCATTTATGCTTGATAAGCTGATAAAACTACCGGAAAAAAAACTGAAGGATGACGCCACAGATGCACTGGCTGTTGCCTGGTGCCATCATACCCAAATGGGAAATGCGCACGGCCATAAAAAGCAGATGCATCAGAATAACCGTAAATCAAGCTGGGCAGCATTTGTGCAGGATAATCCGGAGCGTGTTAAAAATAACTGATAGTGCAAAAGAACCTGGGTTGAATTTATGATCGCATTTCTGAATGGAATTTTAGCAGAGAAAAGTGAAGATAATTGCATTGTTGATGTGAGCGGGGTGGGCTACCGTGTTGAAATTTCATCTCAAACACTTCAAAACTTGCCCGATAACGGCAAAGAGCTTAAAATTCTGATCTATCATCATATCACCGAAAATGATCAGCGCCTGTTTGGGTTCACATCACAAAAAGAGAAAAACCTGTTCGAGAAACTGATCACCGTAAAAGGAATCGGACCCAAACTTGGCCTGACCATCCTGAGCGGAATGGAAGCCGGACAGTTAATTGAAGCGATCGTTACTCAAAATATTTCTTCACTATCCACTATTTCAGGCATCGGGAAAAAAACGGCTGAGAGAATGGTGCTTGAACTTAAAGACAAAATATTTGATGAGTCCGGACCCTCGGTCGTATCGGCCGGTGGTGAAATGGGAGACCGCAGAAGCGAATCTGTTTCGGCACTCGAGGCACTTGGGTTTAAAAAGAGAGAGGCAGAAAAAGCAGTTTCTGCAATTATTCAAAACTCGCCAAAATCAACGGTATCGGAAATTGTTAAACAAGCACTATCCGAGCTCAAAAGATAATAGTTTCTTAATACTAAGTTTTTATCATTGATTAAGCGCAGCAGTTAGGTTGTTGTGAGATTTTTATTAACGAATTAAACTATTTTGTCGAAAAAAACAATTCTTGTAGTTGATGATGAGCAAGACCTTCTGGACCTTATCGAATACAATTTAAAAAATGAAGGTTTTAATGTAATAAAAGCGGAAGATGGGGTGTCCGCCATTCATGAAGCTAAAAATAACCCAATAGATCTTGTTTTACTGGATATAATGATGCCCAAAATGGACGGGCTCGAAGTTTGCAACCAGATGAGATCGAACGCAGACCTGAAACACATCCCCATAATTTTTCTTACAGCCCGGGGAGATGAAAAAACTGAAGTTGAGGGATTAGATACAGGAGCTGATGATTATATCACCAAACCGATCAGTACAAAAAAACTGATATCCAGAATCAAAGCGGTGTTACGAAGATTCAGTGAAACTGAAGAAACCACAAACAAACTGATTGCACACGACTTGGTGATCGACAGAGACCGATATATTGTTACCCGCGATGGTGAGGAGTTTCAATTACCGCGCAAAGAATTTGAACTGTTATATTATCTGGCCGGCAAAAAAGGCAAAGTGAGAGACCGGCAAACGCTGCTCAATAAGGTTTGGGGAGATAACATTTATGTGGTTGACAGAACGGTTGATGTGCACGTAAGAAAAATCAGAGAAAAGCTGGGAGACCATTATATTGAGACAGTGAAAGGAGTAGGCTATCGATTTAAAGAATGAGCAAAAAAAAGACCAGTAAATTTTCTAAAGTATCATTTCTTGTAGCATTACCGGCAAGCATCATAAGTTCGATTTTAAGTGCATCAATTCTGTTTATTGCTACTGATTCGGGCATACAGGCTATACTTTATACCGGTATAATTGTTTTAATTGTTACGTTTCTTTCGGTGTATCTAATCTCATGGCATATTCATCACCCAAGAATTGAAATTCTAGAGAGCATCTACAAAAACATCGCTAAAAAAAGGTTTGATGATTACTCAAAAATCAAAGCATCCCCGAATGATGAAATCAATTTGCTGATGAAGCGCTCTGTTCGAGCAAGCAATATGGTTGAAAAGGAATTGCAGCGACTCAACAAAATTGAAAACTACAGAAAGGAGTTTATCGGGGATATTTCTCATGAGCTAAAAACACCGATATTTGCGATTCAGGGTTTTATAGAAACTCTTCTGAACGGAGCCATTCATGATGATGAGGTGAATGAAGCATTCCTGAAAAAAGCGATGAGAAACGTAAACAGGCTTACTTACCTCACCAAAGATTTGATGGAAATATCACGCCTTGAAACCGGTGAGCTAAAATCTGATATGCAGGAAATTTACTTACGTAACCTGATACTGGATGTGGTAGAAAGCCTGCATTACAAATCTCAAAAAGAGCAGATTGAAATTGAAGTTTCAGAATTTGATAAAAACATTCAGATCAGGGCCGATCGCAGCCAAATTCGCCAGGTTTTAATCAACCTGATTGAAAACGCAATTAAGTATAACACGGAAAACGGAAAAGTTGAGGTTGGCGTCAAAGAGTTCAAAGGCGATCCCGATAGAGTGAGGGTTTATGTTCGCGATACCGGTATCGGAATAGAAAAAAAAGATATACCCCGCGTTACGGAAAGATTTTTCAGGGTGGACAAATCAAGATCAAGAGAAAAAGGCGGAACCGGCCTTGGGCTATCGATCGTAAAACATATTATTGAAGCACACGGTGAAAACCTGATCATTGAAAGTAACCATGAAGGCTCAACGTTCAGTTTTACACTCTCGAAAGTGAATCACGCTCTTGTTTAATTTT
>SLAU01000342.1 GCA_007126675.1 Balneolaceae bacterium | reverse complement strand
CTATCGATCGTAAAACATATTATTGAAGCACACGGTGAAAACCTGATCATTGAAAGTAACCATGAAGGCTCAACGTTCAGTTTTACACTCTCGAAAGTGAATCACGCTCTTGTTTAATTTTCTCATTTTTTAAAATTAGAGTGATATGCAGCTATTTGTTAACTAAGAGCTAATATTCATAATTCATAGCTTGAATCAAATGCTTCATTACTTTTGTCTTGAAACAAAAGTAATCAAAAATTCAAGGCTGCTGATTCGCTCCGGCTCCATCACGGGTTGCTCCATCGACAGATAAATCAATGGTCCATCTCTTGTTTCCCAAGCGAACCATTTATCACCGGTGTGATTTATCAAAACGTCTCCGTCGCCCCGCTCTGCTTATCGCCTCCACGAATCGGAGGCCGGTTAACTCCTGTTTTAAATTTAGAGTTTTGATAAAGAAAAAATAACTTCCGGCATCGTGATTTCTGAAGGTGGTGTTTGGTTTTTGTCCGGCGTATGCGATGGGTGTAAAAAACATACCGGTGAGAATCTAAAAAAATCTCAGAGTGTTATGGACAATTGTTTTTTACATCGCATAGCTGGATGAAAACCCCACCTGAAGAAATCCAAGCCGGCGGGTTTTGGACACTTTTCCCCGATGAAAAGTGTCAAAGAGATATACAGCAATGAATTTGCCATGAGCTATACTCATGATTCATAGCCTGGCCTTCTAATTTATATTCTCTCCAATAAATATCTCCTGCATATCATATGCCAGCTGCACATGAGGGGGAAGCTTTTCATTTGTTGAAGCGTGCTCTACGTACGCATTCATATGAATTAAATACGTTTTAGGAATTTTCAGCTCATTTGCTATTTCTACTGCTTCGGGAATTGTTAAATGAGTGGGGTGAGGCGGATTCCACCTTAATCCGCTTAATACGAGAACTTTACTGTCGCGTACCAAATCCTTGGTTTCTTCAGGGATTGATTTTACATCGGTCATATAAGAAAAATCATTTACCCGGTATCCCTGAACGTCAATACTGCCATGATTATAATGGAGCGGTGTTATGGTGAGATCACGAAATTCAACTGCAGAGTCAATAACTTTTATATCCACGGAAGTTGAGCCGGGATATTTATTCGGCCCAAACATATAGCGGAATCTATTTTTAATTTCTTCGGATACTTTTTTGCTTGTGTAGAGAGGAATACTGGATTTTTGAACGTAGTTATATGCCCTCAGGTCATCGAGTCCAGCAACATGATCCATATGTTCGTGGGTGATCAGAACAAGATCTACTTTTTCAATTCCGGACCTTATCGTTTGAAGCCTAAATTCCGGACCGGTATCAATAATTACGGATGTTTTTTCAGTTTCTATCCATACCGAACAGCGATATCTTTCATTTCGCGGATCGCCGTTTCCCCATTCTTTTCCGTATCCTCCCGCAATGGGAACACCCATTGACGTACCTGTTCCTAAAAACGTACATTTCATCATGGTAGTTAATCTGCCGGTTCTTCCAGCTCCTTAAACCGGTCCATTCTGCTCCAAAGTTCTTCCAGCTTTTTTCTTACTGCAGGCTTTATAAAAATTTCATCCGCACCTTTATCCTTCAGTACCGATGCAAGAATTGCCGCTTGTGATTCAACAGGCCTGTTTTTGTTAATCACAATCAGTTTATCTCCTTCAACTACACATTGATCACCTCTGAACGTGCCGCGCTCTTTGCGAATGGTGTATCCGCATTTTTCGCAAAGATCTTCAAGTTCCAAAAGCAGTTTTTCTGTTTTCATTTAAAAACCTATTCCAATGGTAATTGCGTGTGAACTGAACCGGTAATCATTTACGGTTCCCTCAAGATTATAATTTCGGTAATCAAAATCATAACCAAATGTGAGTACATTATCGCCAATTGCCTGCGCAAAATTTAGCCTAACTTTTGATGATGCCATAAAAAGAGATCCGCCATCATCCGGACCCTGGGCAAAACTAAATCCGTAACTGGGTGTAGCCCTGAGTGAGAGATTTACCCGTTCAGCAACACCTATCCGGGATGCAATACCGGTACCGAATACAAATCCGTTTTGCCGAAATTCAGCATTTGTATTTGCTTTTTGCACTCCAATCAGGTCGCTGACAATTTGTATCGGAACAGATAACAGAAAACGATTTGCTCTTACGATATTTAAATCCTGAAAAAGCTTCGCATTCAGATTTATAAAAGAAGTTTCATCCATTCCGGTTAATGCACCGCCAAAACCGCCAGAAATGTGAATACCTGAACTTTCGAAACGGAACCTGAGAATACTGTTTTCAAATGCTGCTGTTTCTGACTCGTCAAGTCCCTCTCCCACAAAGCGGAACTCGGCAATCTCCCACGAAATTCCCGCTACAGTATAACTTGCGAGGGGTGTAAAATCTCTCCTCTCATCTTCTTCAACAGAAAACATCTGAGCTGTAACCGTTTGCACATTAATAAGTGTAAAAAGAATGAATAAGAGAGTAAAAGGAATTAATTTCTTCAAAACCTGGGGAATGATTCTTGGGAGTTAGCTGGTTCAGTAAAAAAACATTAAACGGATGAAAACAATTTTACTTACAATAATTCCATTTTTAGTTATGGCAGTTGCACAAAATACAGAAAACGTATATCAATTTGAGCTGAATTCTATAGAAGGTAAGGAAGTAAGCCTTCAGGATTTTGAGGGAAGTTTACTGCTGATTGTCAATACTGCCTCAGAATGCGGTTTTACCCGGCAATATTCGGGTCTGCAAAAGCTGCATGAAAAATTTAATGACAAGGATTTTTATGTGCTTGGATTCCCGTCAAATAACTTTGGAGGACAGGAGCCGGGAACGGACGAAGAGATTCTTGAGTTTTGTCAAGTGAATTTCGGGGTTGATTTCCCGCTTTTTAGCAGATCAGATGTAAAAGGTGAGAATTCACACCCATTATTTAAATATCTGACAAGTGCAGATAATCCGGATTTTACCGGAGACATTCGCTGGAATTTTGAAAAGTTTTTGATTGACAGACAGGGAAACCTGGTTCACCGGTTCAGAACAAATGTAGAACCTGACAGCGAAGAGCTTTTAACGGCGATAGAAAACTATTTGTGATTACTTGATAAAATAAAGAATGTGATTTCCCATCACCATCCCAAAAAGGAGGCCGCGATTGATCTCGCGGCCTTTCTTGTTTTGTAGAATATAAAATAAACACTACTTGACAAAGGACTCTTAGGGTTCATATATTTGATGCTCTCTTGAATTGGATATGTGTGCACCTTAGCGCAAAACTTCTTATCTTGAAAGAGTAATCATTATTGATTTGGTCCGGTAGTTCAGTTGGTTAGAACGCCTGCCTGTCACGCAGGAGGTCGCGAGTTCGAGTCTCGTCCGGATCGCTTAAAAGCTGCTCAATTTGTTTTGAGCAGCTTTTTTTGTTTCTATTAT
>SLAU01000115.1 GCA_007126675.1 Balneolaceae bacterium | reverse complement strand
CGTTTTACCTACACCGGCACCACCAAAAAGTCCGATCTTACCACCTTTCGCATACGGGCAAAGCAGGTCAATAACTTTAATACCGGTTTCCAACATTTCGGTACTTGTAGCAAGGTCTACGAAACTGGGTGCATCACGGTGAATCGGGTAACGCTTATCTCCTTTTGGCTGCTTAATTCCATCGATCGCCTCTCCTACCACGTTGAAAAGCCTTCCGCGAATATCTTCGCCAACAGGCATCGAAATAGCAGATCCGGAATCAACAACCTCAGTATTTCTCACAAGGCCATCTGTTGAGTCCATCGCAATGGTTCGTACACGGCTTTCTCCAAGGTGCTGTGCTACTTCGAGGTATAGGCGTGAGCCGTCTTCCTGATCAATATATAAAGCGTTAAGAATTTGTGGAATGGAGCCCTGTTCAAAATCAACATCAACTACGGGGCCAATAACTTGTGCTATGGTTCCTTTATTCATTAGGATTTATTACAATTTGTATTAACTTTTCACGAAATAATTTGTGTCTTCCGAGGCAGGTTTGATGATATTTTTACCCCTTACTTGAAAGCTTAAAAAGTTACCCACTTCCAGTTCAAAAATCAAAAAGATATTGCCCTGTTCAACCATCTTTTCTCAATCGGTCAGACTTGATTCAAAAAATCGGGTGCCGGATAATTAATTTGGGTCGGGTTGATGTTTGATGACAGACCGTATGGCAAATATGAGCATTCTGGCAGATTGGGTTACGGTACGATTTACCATCAGCAGAAAGGTGATTTCTGCTTTCTTAAAACCGGGCTCTGATATAGCTGTGCTGCACATCCTGATGAATTCCTTATCCCGCTTTTCATAATCAGTAAAAACAGCTTCCAGCCCGGAGCTGATTTCATCCAGCATTCCCTCCTGTTTTACACTCTCAATATTTTCACTTAAATCCGTCAATTGCAGGATTCTGCCTTTAACGGAACTGTACGCATTAACATGAATGGAACCGGGTTCTCTTTGAAGAACAGATAGTTCATCTTTCAGTTCGTGTAGATTTTTAGCGGCATTCATCACATTTCTGCTGGCCCTAAGCAATTCATCCATGACCGCAATTTGATTTTCGTCCGGTTTATGAGCGTGAATCTTCGTGTAGTATTCAAAAATTTCAGCGTGGTATTTTTCGAGATCAGAGTATTCAATCGCATTACTTTTTGCAACCGGACTTACAATTTGTCGCATAAATTTTAAAGTGTGCAGTAACTGGCTGATGATCTCTTTTCTGAAAGCCTCTATGCCAGCCTCCGGAATCTCAGGATTTGTTTTATGGATATAACTGCCAAGATCAATAATATTCTCCGGAATCCACTTTTCAACATTGTTAACCAGCAACGGGATTAGCGGATAAAAAATGATCACACCAAACAGATTGAATAAGGTGTGAAACATTGCAAGGCCTAAAACAAGATTCTCTGAAAAACCCAGTGCCTGCAGTACGAACCATATCAAAATGGGAAGAATAATCAGAGTTATTACAGCCGTGCTAACAGTGAAAACCAATTGGCTGACTGCGGCCTGTTTCTTTGTGTGAATTCCGCCAATCGAACCGAGCAAAACCGTTACGGTTGTCCCGACATTTGCCCCCACCACCATCGCTGCCCCCGCCTGAAAGTCAATCACCCCGCTGAACAGCATAGTGAGTACAATCGCAATGGTTGCAGAACTGCTTTGCATTACAGCGGTCATTATCATTCCGGCCAGGGCAAAAACGATGATACCATAGCCGGCAAACATCGCGGGATCAACCAAATCAGAAAACTGATCCACGCTTGATTTCATATAGTCGAGCCCCATAAATAGAAATCCGAAAGCAACCAGGAACTTGCTAATGTTCACATATTTTGGTGATTTGGCAAGCAGTATCATCCCAAGTCCCCCGATGCCAATTAATGGGAGCGAGAATGCATCGATATTAAATTCGAAGCCAAAAACCGCAACAATCCAGGCCGTTGCAGTGGTGCCGACTTTCGCACCCATCATCACCGAAATGGCCTGCACCAGATTCATGATTCCTGCGCCAACAAATGCCAATACCATCAATGAAACAGCAGAACTGCTTTGAAGAACGGCTGTACTAACCATACCGCTTGTGATAGCCCGTGGCCTAGTGCTGGTAAATCTTCGGATCAGTGATTTAAAAGCTGCGCCACTCAGCACCCGGATCGATTCCTCCATCATATGCATTGCAAAAAGGAATATTCCAAGGCCTGCAAGAAACAGCCACAATTCAAAATCTGATAATATCTCCATTATTTTATAATCTGATAGTGAATATTAAAAAAGATATTAAGAAATCCATTTAATCATGAATGTTACTCACCTTGTTCAGGTAGAATTTTGATAAATCGAAAAAACCAGTATTAGCAAAAAGTAAGGCAAAATGCTATCTTTAAGACTATCTATTTTTTAAGAAATTTGTGGTACTAATTAACTTTTTAACATTTTAAACAGGGTAAACAATTGGACACTGATTTAACAGCACGCGCGGTAAGTATTGATCTGCTAATTACATTTGATGAAGAACAAACTCTTGACTATTCGAAAGCAAATAATTTGGAGTCAAGAGAGCGCGCGCAAGTCCGTGAGTATGTGCAGAACATCCTGAGGCGCCGAAGTTATCTCGATTTCATTCTTGGAGAATATTCGAGCATAGCACTCGATGAAATGAAACCGGCTTTGAAAAATATTCTGCGTCTGGGCTTGTACGAAATGTTATTTATGGGTGGCACCCCTGATTATGCCGCAATTAATGAGGCAGTTGAGCTGAGTAAGATGCGCCTAGGGTCTAAATCGGGTGATTTGGTTAATGCAATTCTGCGCAATATCCAGCGTGATATGGACAATCTGCCAAAGCCGGCATTTAAAGACCGGACCAAACTGGTTGCCACAACTTTTTCTCACCCTGAATGGATGGTAGAGCGATGGGTTGAACGGTTTGGTGAGCGTGAAGCTTTTCAGCTGATGCAGGCAAATAATCAGCGACCCAACTATTATGTAAGAGTAAACAACCTCCGGACCAAAACAGAGAACTTTAAACTGCGTGCTGAAAAGCTTGATATTGAGCTTGAAGAAAGTGACTGGCTGCCGGGATATTTTAAAGTGGAATCAATAGCTCCCTTTATTGCTAAAGATCTTCTGAAGAAAGGAATTTGCCTGGTTCAGGATATCGCAGCCGGATTTGCACCCACTATTCTGGAACCACTGCCGGGTGAAACGATTTATGACCTTTGTGCCGCACCGGGTACAAAAAGCATCGTAATGAGTGATATGATGGAGGGCAAAGGTACAATTATTGCTGTTGATATAAATCCGAACCGCCTGCAACTGCTTGCCCAAAGTGCAATGGATTATAGAGCAGAGAATATTAAAATACGTCAGGATGATGTTAAGGATTTGAATCTAAAACTGGCTGATGG
>SLAU01000211.1 GCA_007126675.1 Balneolaceae bacterium | reverse complement strand
TCAGTTTCATTGGTTTTCAAACTAACATTGAAGAGGTAAGTTTATCACCCGGAGAAACAGTAATTGTAAGAAGTGAGTTGATTACTTCTACTGCTGAGCTTGATGAAGTTCAGGTGAGTGCTATCAGGGGTATTGCCAGAAGAGAAGCGGGCCGGCAATCAATTTCTCCACAGGATATAAACAGAATACCAACCCCGGGTCCGGGAGGTGATTTAACTATGTATCTGCAAACGTTGCCCAGTGTAGTTTCAACCGGTGACCGGGGAGGTGAATTATACATTCGCGGAGGTACCCCTGCGCAAAGCATGGTTTTAGTAGAAAACATGCCGATTATAAAACCATTTCATATTTCGAATCTCTTTTCGGCATTCCCACAAGAAGTATTGAGTGATGTTGATGTTTATGCCGGCGGATTTGGATCAGAGTATGCAGGAGCAACTTCTTCAGTGTTAGACGTTCGCCTGCGACAAGGCAATATGAGAAATTTCAGAAGTCAGGCTGCTGCAAGCCCATATATGGTCTCTTTTTTAGCTGAAGGGCCGGTTAAAAGAGACGAGCAGTCATTTATGATTATGGGAAGGCATTCAGTTATTGAAGATACCGGTCCATCACTTATAGGCGAAGAAGTACCTTTGCTTTTTTATGATGTGTTAGGGCGATATTCAATAAATTGGGAAGGTTTAACCTGTAATGTAACAGGTATACATACTTACGACAGGGGACAAATTAACCCGGTAAGAAGCGTTGAGCTTTCCTGGACAAATACCACAATTGGTACAAGATGCCTTGGTTATTCAGAAGATCTTGGCCACGCCGTTGACTTTACTTTCGGTTATACCGGTTTTAACAGCACTGAAAAGGGAATTGACAATATTGGGCGTGAAGCCGGTATCAGAAAAGGATTCTTAAGAATGGATAATGGTATTCGCATTTTTGATACTCCCGGTAATTATGGCTTTAATTTGAATTTTATTAATTACAGAGCTGTTCTTGATGAGCCATTCGCCGAGCAATTTGGACGAGAGGTTAGATTTGCCGGTTTGGGTTCAGAACTGAATGATGTTGTTGTAAGTTTGAGTACATACTTTAATTTGAACTGGCAGCCAAGCCGAAATTTTATTATTACACCGGGTATTGCATCGCAGATTCGATTAAGAGACTTAAGCCCAACTATTGAACCCAGGTTCAGAATTACCTGGCGCCCTGATGGCACAGAAGACAAAGAGCTGACTCTCGCTCTTGGCCGTTATGTACAGATGTTTGATGCGATTAATGATGAAAGAGATGCCGGTACAGTTTTTTATGTATATAAACCCATCGAAACCGGTGGTTCATACCCAGAGTCGCTTCATGCCATTTTAGGATACAGGCATCAATTCAGTGATCGGTTTGGGTTTAGTATTGAAGGATATGCTAAGGATCATAGTAACATACCTGTCGCAAGATGGACCAGGGAGGCCGGTAATACATTGGAAACAGGAAATGCAGATGCACTTACTTTTGGAGGAGATCTTCAGCTGGAGTTCAACTTCTATCCTTTCTACATGTCAGTAGCTTACGGACTTGCTAAAATAACATATGAGGCACCATCTGATGAACTGGTAGCGTGGATTGATGATCCAATCTTCAGCTATAATCCGGCGCATGACAGGCGTCATCAAATTAACCTGATCTCAACATACTCGTTGCGTGATTATACGTTTAGCGTAAGCTGGCAGTTTAGCAGTGGAGGCACATTTACCAGAGTTTATGCTTATGATATTGCACTTCGTGGATTACCGGATCAAAATCCATTAGTAAATCAGGGAACGGCTTTTACACTTTTCACGGAACCATTTGATGGCAGAATGCCGAGTTTCAACCGTATGGATGTTTCCGTAAGCAGATTATTTCAAAATATTCCCGGTGTAGACATTGAAGCCGAAATAGGTGCAATTAACTCAATGGATGTAAGAAATGTATTCTACTTTGATGTAAACACAAGACAACAGGTAGATCAGATGCCATTTGTTCCTTATGCAGCCCTGACTCTGAAATTTTGATTCAATAAAAATAAGATTTTAATCATTGCGATTTAAAACAACATGATTTATTCAAATAAATATATAAGCCTGCTCATAGTAATTTTTGCGATTTCAATCGGTGTGACTATAAGCGGATGTGATGACAGAACAATTGATGCATTTGAAGAGCAACAAGGTCTGTATTCAATTTATGGAGCTCTTGAGGTAGGCAGTTCAACAAATTATATACGGATAAGAAAAGTGGACACTCCGCTGCTTGCTGATTCAACCGCTTTTGAAGGTACTGTAACCTTTACAGATTTGGAGACCGGGTTCTCAACAGAGTTAAATGATACGATAGTTGAGTACAATGGTAATTTTACCCATAACTTTTTAATTGATCAGTTAATTGAATATGATCGAGAGTATTTGGTCCAGGTTGAATCACCAGATGGGGATATAACCGAAAGTATTGCATCTACACCTCAACAAAGTACAGTACAGTTTTTACCTTCTGATAATATTAACTGTGAAACCGAACTGACTTTTAGTTTTAGTAATGTAGTAGAGCCTGAGTTCATAAGGATGGATATTGGGGTATCATATCAGGGAGTATTTCGGCAGTCAACATTAGAGTTTGTAGATCAAATTAGGCACAAGGATGGGGCTGATGAAATGTATGTTGAGTTAAGTCCTAGACATATGCTTGTTGAAATATTTCCACCTCCACTTCCAGATAATACAAGTATTGATCCAAAAACGCTGAACCCAACAGTGACTTGTTTTCAAATTGAACCTAGAACATTTCTCTTAGATATATACCATTTTGGCAAAGAATGGGATGGCGCATTACCATCACGTTCAGCTAATCTGGATATTGAATCTGGTGACATACAAAACGGACTTGGTTTTTTTGGGGGCTACTCTAAACAAACGGTATCTGTTCCGGTGGTTATATAATTAATTACATTGGCTTTATTGATCCCGGAAGCATAGCCTGCAAAGTTTACCACATCTTTTCAGTTATATTCGATTGAATAACAGTTGATAAAGTTCGGAGTTAAACCGATTGGCTATAATATATCTTAGAGGCGATACTTTTGTTAGATCGTTTTTCAAATCTCTCACTTGTGATAGCGATAGACACATACAAAAAAATCCCAAACTCCTGTTGGAACTTGGGATTAATTGGTGTACCGCGTACGGGATTCGAACCGCGGAAGCACTGCTTTCGCAATAGTGATGTTATTTAATTGCCAATTAAAGGCAAAGATTAAAACTCACTATAATAATTCGAAAGAACGTATTTGGCTAGTACCGCGTACGGGATTCGAACCGCGGAAGCACTGCTTTCGCAATAGTGATGTTATTTAATTGCCAATTAAAGGCAAAGATTAAAACTCACTACAATAATTCGAAAGAACGTATTTGGCTAGTACCGCGTACGGGATTCGAACCCGTGTTACCGCCGTGAAAGGGCGGCGT
>SLAU01000286.1 GCA_007126675.1 Balneolaceae bacterium | reverse complement strand
CCGATGATAATCGCATCGGATGCAGATGCCAGAAGAACATCAGATTCGGTAATAGCACCTGAACCTGTGTGTATAATATTAACCGAAACTTCTTCGGTACTTAGTTTTTGCAGCGCACCTGAAAGAGCTTCGATCGAACCGTCCACATCTGCTTTGATAATAATATTGAGCTCGGAAACTTCACCCAGAGCCATTCTTCGTGACAGATCATCCAAAGTGAGATGTTTCACTTTTCTCAGATTTTGTTCACGGCGAATTTGCTGACGCTGAGTTGCGATATCCTTAGCTGTTTTTTCATCTTTTGGCACAATCAGCCTGTCGCCGGCCTGCGGAATATCGTAAAAACCGGTAAGCTGCAGCGGAGTTGATGGGCCGGCTTCTTTCAGTCTCTTGCCGTGTTCATTTTCCATTGCACGTACACGGCCATAGCAAGAGCCTGCAACAAACGGATCTCCGACTTTTAGTGTACCATTTTGTACTAATACATTTGCAACGGTTCCCTTTCCTTTGTCAACGCGTGATTCAAGTACAATACCTTGTGCATTTCTGTCCGGGTTAGCTTTCAGTTCCATCAATTCTGCTTCAATCAGAACTTTTTCAAGTAACTCTTCGATACCCATACCTGTGTGTGCCGAAACTTCAGCAACCTGGTTTGTACCACCGTATTCCTCAACAATCACACCATGTTCGGAAAGCTGTTGCTTAATCTTGTCAGGATTTGCACCCACTTTATCCATTTTGTTTATGGCAACCACAATTGACACATCAGCCGCTTTTGCGTGATTAATCGCTTCAATGGTTTGAGGCATCACAGAGTCGTCGGCAGCAACAACAAGAATTACAATATCCGTTGCCTGGGCTCCACGGCTTCGCATCGCGGTAAACGCTTCGTGACCCGGCGTATCAAGGAATGTTATTTTTTTATCGTCATCGGTTTTTACCTCATACGCACCAACGTGCTGGGTAATACCACCCGCCTCACCGGCTGCTACCTTTGTTTTTCTGATATAATCCAGAAGTGAGGTTTTACCATGATCAACATGGCCCATTACTGTAATAATGGGTGAGCGGGGTTTGAGGTCTTCCGGTTTGTCTTCCTCTTCAACTAAAATTTCTTCAATAACTTCATCAGCGTCCACAAAATTAACTTCGTAGTCATATTCAGCAGCTACAAGTTCAATCGTAGAGGCATCTAAACGCTGATTGATAGATACCATCATACCGATACTCATACAGGTGGTAATCACATCGGTGGGACTCACATCCAGCAGATCGGCAAGATCGCTTACAGTGATAAATTCAGTAACATCGAGCACTTCGTTTTCGAGTTGCTCCATCTCTTCCTGGAGCTGCTTCTCTTCCTCGCGTTCTTCTTTTCTTTGGCGTCTGCGTTTTTGTCTTCTGCTGCCAACTGTACCCGATTCCTGCATTTTCTGCATGGTTTCGCGCATTTTCTTTTCTACATCCTCTTCATCTACCCTGCTTGTTTTTGATCTCTTGCGTTTCTTGGATTTCTTAGATTCGGCTGCAGTATCTTTCTTTTTGGGTTGTTTGGGTGTTTTATCCTCAGAAGTCTGATCTTCTTTGCGGTCTTTTCTTCTTTTCCTCTTTTTAACCTTCTTTGGGGATTTATCTTTGGTGAACTGAACCTTACCTACAACTTTTGTGCCTTTCAGTTTATCGGCAGCACCTTTTATTATTTCTTCTTCTTCGTCCTCTTCTTCCTGAACCTTTGCCTCTTTTTCTTCTTGCTCTTTTTTCTCGGCAGCTTCCGCTTCTGCTTTTTCTTGTTCAGCCTTCTGTTTTGCTAATTCTTCTTTTTCTTTTTTAGCTTTTTCTTCCGCTTCTTTTTTCCTTTTTGCCTCTTCATCCGCTTCTTTCTTTGCAACTTCTTCAGCTAACTTCTTTTCCTCTGCTTCTATTTCAGCCTTTGATTTTTCCGGTTCTAAAGAAGCTTCAGGCTCTTCAGGTTCAAGTGTTTCATCAAGCGGTTCAAGAAAATTATCGATTGTAACACTTTCATTACGATTCGACATCATCTGGCTGCGGCGACTCTCGTACTCCTCACGAGCTTTTTCGTGCTCTTTACTTTTTTCCCGGTCATCACCATACACACCAAATAGTACATCATACATTTCGGGCGTAATCTTGGTGTTGGGACGATTAGTTACTTCGAACCCCTCTTCACTTAATGTATCCACAATAGATTGTGTGGCAACATTAAATTCTGACGCTACTTTAAAAAGTCTTTTGGGTTTCTTATCGCTCATAAAAGGTGTTTCCGGGTTATATCTGTTGTCTAAACTTACTAAATCAGAATTATCTAAAAGGTACGATCAATCTTCTTCGTCCTCAAATTCATATGCAATGATATCGATAATTCTTTCTGCTTCTTTTTTGTCAATTTTACCATCTGTTCTGCTGACGATTTCATCCTCATCCAGCTCTAATACGGCGCGTGCACTGTCGCAGCCTATTTCATGTAATATCTGAATGGTTTCTTCACCAAAATCTTCAACAAATTCTTTCAGATCAATATCGTCCTCTTCTTCAACTTCACGGAATACATCAATTTCACATTCTGTTAATTTTGATGCCAAACGTATATTAACTCCTCCTTTTCCAATCGCTTTAGATACTTCATCTGCCGGAACAAGCACATTTGCCTGTTTGCCGTCTTCTGAAAGTTCCACTTTCATAACGTTGGCTGGCTGCAAAGCGCGTTTAATAAATTCCGCTTTGTCAGGTGTAAAGTTAATTACGTCAATATTTTCGTTTTGAAGCTCCCGCACTACAGCATGAATTCTGATTCCTTTCATACCTACACATGCTCCAACGGGATCAACCCTCTCATCGTGCGAAACAACGGCAACTTTTGATCTGTCACCGGGCTCACGTGCAATTCGCACCAGGTCGATAATTCCGTCAAAAACCTCAGGAATTTCATTTTCAAATAATCTTTCAAGAAACATGGGTGATGTTCTTGAAATAATAACGGTTGGATTACCGCCTACACGTTTAACTTCTACCACAACTGCACGGATGGTATCCCCTTTTCGATAACGATCTTTATAGATTTGCTCTGATTTAGGCAGCAGCAATTCTACACCATTGTGATTTACAAGGATATCTTTGTTCTGGCGAACCTGATATACATCACCAAGTACAATATCTCCTACTCTGTCGGAGTAGTCTTCAAAAATGTTATCCTTCTCGATCTCCCTTATTCTTTGAGCCAGCTGCTGGCGTGCCATTGTTACAGCCCGCCTGCCGAAGTCTGTAATGGAGATCTCCTGTGCATACTCATCATAAAGTTCCAGGTCCGGATCCTGCTTTTGTGCATCTTCAAGAGAGATTTCAGTAACGGGATCTGTCAGTTCATCAGCCGGAACTACTTCCCTGATATGCAGTATCTGAATTTCACCACGATCAGCATTCAGGATAACTTCAAATGCTTCATCTGAATCATATTTTTTTCTGATCATTGTTCGGAATACATCTTCCAGAATTGTAAGCAACAGATCTCTGTCGATTCCCTTGTCTTTGGCAATTTCGGCAAACGACTGAATAATTAATTTTGAAACATCATTTTGCATTGTAAAAACTGAATTAAGTTCTGCGATTTCAGGCTAAATTTTCGGAATAATTTTTGTTTCAACGATATCGCTGAAAGCAATTTGGGTCGGGTTATCACTACCGGTGTTTAGTGATAAATGATTTTCCGTTACATCTGACAAAATTCCTTCTGCCTGGTTGTAATCATTATCCGATTTGTACTTCACTTTGGCGGTTCGACCTATATTTTTTTTGTATTGACGTTTGTCACTCAGCGGTCTGCTTAATCCCGGTGATGATACGTTTAATCTGTAAGAACCTTGAATTAAATCATGCTCGTCGATATAAAATGCGAGTTCACGGCTCATTTTTGAGCATGTATCCACATTTACACCTCCTTGTTCAGCATCAACCAGCACCCAGATTACATTCATATCTTCCTGTTTGATTTCAACATCAACAAGAAACATATCATTATGTGCTGCAATCTTTTCTGCTTTTTCTTTAATTTTAAATATAGGCCCTTCTTCC
Organism: Balneolaceae bacterium; assembly: GCA_007126675.1. Taxonomy (GTDB): domain Bacteria; phylum Bacteroidota; class Rhodothermia; order Balneolales; family Balneolaceae; genus SLAU01. The sequence continues at coordinate 8,684 of SLAU01000286.1, read as the reverse complement.
ATCGGTATCTGATTCTGAATACAAAAAAAAGTGAGTACCTCCCCGGCGCTCACTTCATAGTTACATAAAATAGGGCTATTTGGTAAAAAAACCAATTATAGGATAGAACCTGGTATAAGTTTTATTCAATCATTTGCGTTGAATTCTTTACTTTAGTAATTCTATCGTGTGGATGAGATTTGACTAAAAGCTTTATGACACTTAAACGTTTGTATCAACAGATTTATCAACAAATATTTATAAACACTCAATAATTATAATGACTATCAGACTGCTATTTGCAACCATTTTTCTCTTGTTTACAGCTTTGGCCTGTGGAGAAGAAGCAGAAGAACGAACACAAACTGATACTACTGAAGAACGTGTATTGGATTATGTAACTACCGTATCGTTTCTCGACCACAACAGAAACGAGATATCAGAAATACGTGCTGCAGTTGCTGATGATAACAGAAGCAGAAGTGAAGGATTAATGAACGTAACCAATCTGCCTGAAGATGCCGGAATGCTTTTTATTTTTGACGATGAAGCTCAGCGAAATTTCTACATGGCAAACACACCGATTTCACTGGATATCATCTTTGTAAATTCTGAATATGAAATAGTACGTATTCACCGAAATACAACCCCCTACTCATCACAAACAATACCATCGGAAGCCCCTGCAAAATATGTGGTTGAGACAAACGCGGGGTACACACTACGTCATGATATCAGTGAGGGAGATTTTATAAGGCTTGAAGAGAAATAATTCACATGTATTCGAAATATGAATTTGTGAAAGAGTCTATGGCAGTATAATTAGGCCGAATTGATAGAAAGAATAGATAAATTTTGTAATGCCACGCCTCGGCGTGGCATCTCCGGTCTATATCAACGGCTGGGGATCCGGACCTGCCTGACAGCAGGCAGGCCTGCCAATCGAAGCCTTGGCGTAGTCGGGCTTGTCCTCCATAGCCTTGGCGAAGGAGGGTATTCGCTAACGCTTCGTCCGGAATGACGCCCTTTTTTAGATTATCGATCTTATATCGAACTAAGGCCTATTAGCTTACAACCTCTTCTCTGTATTCCTTTAAAAACTCTTTAACTTTCTCAACGTTCTTTTTCGACCCGATAAATATCGGTGTTTCCTGGTGAAGTGCATCCGGCATTATTTCCATAATCCGGCGTTCTCCGTCTGTTGAGATTCCGCCCGCCTGTTCAATGATAAAGCTGAGTGGATTGCACTCATACATCAGCCGCAGTTTACCATTCGGATAGCGTTTGCTGGCCGGGTAGATAAAAATACCCCCCTTGATGAGTGTACGATGAACATCCGCTACCATCGACCCGATATATCTTGCTTTGTATGGCCTGCCGGTTTCATCATCCTCTTCCTGGCAATATTTGATGTATTTTTTCAATCCTAACTCCCAGGAATTATAGCTGCCCTCATTGATACTGTATATTCTTCCATGCTCCGGCATCTGAAAATCATCATCAGAAAGAATAAACTCGCCGATACTTGGATCGAGGGTAAAAGCAGATACTCCCATTCCGGTTGTATACACCATAATTGTACTTGAACCGTAAAGTACATAACCGGCAGCAACCTGGCGGACACCCGGCTGCAATGCATCGCTTTCTACAAGATTCGGATCAAATCGTGCCTCTCTCATATAGATCGAAAAAATACTTCCGATCGATACATTTACATCAATGTTTGATGAACCGTCGAGCGGATCAAGGTACACGATATATTTACCCCCCTGGCTGTTAAGCCTTACAATACCATCATTTTCTTCACTGATTACCATACAGGTAATCAAAGACCTGTCGAGCGCTGAAATGAGTTGTTGATCTGCAAAAAGATCAAGCTTTTTTACTGATTCGCCATGTATATTCGTTGAACCATCAGCTCCTAAAAGACTGGTTATACCCGCCTTGTTTACCTCTCTTGAAATAATTTTAGCAGCTAACCCAATATCCCTTAATAATTGCGAAAGTTCACCGGTGGCTCCCGGAAACCGGTTTTGTGACTGAATAATATATTCATCCAGTGTAACAAGTTTATTTGATTTGGCAGACATAATACGTTTCCCCTTTTTTATTAGCTCTCATATAAAGGGAAATGTACTAAACAAGAAAATGTATTTCTATTCAGATTTTCTAATGTGTAAGGCGGGTAAACAATTCTCTTGCTTTAACTTTCAGATCGTCGATAGTACCGTTGTTCAAAATAACAAAGTCAGCCAGGTGTTCAATTTTATCAAAATCAGGTTGTTTATTCATTCTGGAAACCACCTCTTTTGCTGATGCAGCATCCCGTTTAGTTACCCGCTGAATCTGCATCTCTCTGGTGCTTTTTATCAGTATAATTTTATCCAGATGATCAGGCCGGCCTTTATTCAGCAAAACGGCTGCTTCAATAACAAACAGAGGCTTTCCATTATTTTTGGCTTTCTGAATCAGATCTTCTGTTTTTTTTCGCAGGGCCGGATGAACGATTTCATTCAATTCTTCCACCCGGTCGCTTTCAAAGGCCTGCTCTATAAGATGTGCTTTATTTAATGAACCATCTTCTAAATAGGTATTCTTTCCAAAGGCATTGATCAGCTTTTCCCGAAGGTCCGGATCTTTAACCATCATATCTTTTGCAAGATCATCGGCATATACCACTTCAGCACCCAGTTCATCTAATTCTCTACAGAATATAGTTTTGCCAGTGCCTATGCCTCCGGTTACACCTGCCGAAATCATATGGTTTGTTCTGCTACCCGGCTCATCAGAAAAGCTTTCATAAACCCATCCAGATCACCGTCCATTACAGATTGTACATCACCCGTTTCATGATCGGTTCTATGATCTTTAACCATATTGTACGGATGGAAAACGTATGATCTGATCTGTGAACCCCATTCATTACTGCTTTTTGAATCTTCAAGCTTTTGTTTTTCTCGTTCCTTGATATTTTTTTCGAGCTCGTAAATTTTTGATTTAAGCAAGGTCATTGCTTTTTCGCGATTTTTGAGCTGAGATCGTTCCTGCTGGCATTCAGCAACAACACGTTCCTCGGTTCCGTCGGACAACTGACCGGTCCAAATCAATCGCACACCGGTTTCCACCTTATTTACGTTCTGCCCTCCAGCACCGCTAGCATGAAATCGCTGTAGCTCAACATCACTGTCATTCAGGTTGATCTCAATCGTATCATCAATTATGGGAGATACAAATACCGAACAGAATGATGTATGGCGCCGCGAGTTACTGTCGAAAGGTGAAATACGTACAAGCCTGTGAGTGCCGCTTTCCGATTTCAAAAAACCATAGGCATTGTTTCCGGTTACTTCTATAGTAGCACTTTTCATGCCTGCAACATCGCCATCCTGGTATTCAACTACATTTACCTTGTAATCTTTTTTTTCAGCCCAGCGTGTAATCATCCTGAATAGCATATCACCCCAGTCCTGGCTTTCTGTACCGCCCGCACCCGGATTAAAGGTAACGATCGCATCGCGATGATCATCCTCACCGCTCAGCATATTCTGCAGTTCAAGATCTTTTAGTTTAGATAAGAACGTATCATATTCTGTGCTTATCTCTTCTTTTACATCTTCGCCCTCATCCATGAACTGTAGATACACATTGATGCTCTCTCTCAGCTCATCAAGTTCATCCCATTTATCAACAAGTGCTTTTTGATGGTCGAGCTGACGCATGACCTGCTGAGCTTTTTCCGGATCATTCCAAAACTCAGGATCCTGCGTCTGCTCCTGAAGCTCTATTACGCGAACTTTTCTTTTATCGTAGTCAAAGATACCTCCTGAGCGTTTCTACACGCTCGAGGTTTTTTTTCAGCTTATCGAGATTCAGTTCCATTAAATAAATTTAGCTTTTTAAAATTTTTGTGAGAATGATTCCAATCAGCAGGCCACCGGCAAATGCGCCGCCAACTCCCACTTCAGGATGGTCACTCACATATTTTTTAGCGTTTTCGTATTCTCTATGAAGATCATTTGAGAGACGATCCCGCTCTTGTTCTAGCTTTTTGAGTGTCTCTTTATAGACTGATTCCAAATTTTCTCTTTCTTTACTCAGCCTGTCTTTTAGTTCCTTTTCGATTGATTCTTTTGTGTCTGACATGTTCTTTTGATTTTTATTTACGGTTTCTGTTCGCTCGTTACAAGTATCTGGTCTTTATATTGTAACTCATATAATTTACGATAGATTCCATCATCTTTCGCTATCAATTTTTGATGCGGACCGGATTCTCTGATCTCACCTTTGTGCATTACCAGGATACGGTCGGCACCTTGTATAGTTGATAAACGATGAGCAATAACAATTGATGTCCTGCCCTTCATCATTTTAACACAAGCTTTCGATACCAACTCTTCTGTTTCAGAGTCCACGTTAGAAGTGGCCTCATCTAAAATTAATATTTCAGGATCATAAACCATAGCCCGTACGAAACATATCAATTGTTTTTGCCCCATAGAAAGTGATGCACCTCGTTCCCGTAATTCAAAATCATAGGTTCCGGGCAGCTTACTGATAAAATTATGAGCTTCAACTTCCTTTGCTGCTTTAATAACCTGCTCTCTCGAAATATTATCATTCCCGAGAGTAATGTTGTCATGAATAGTGCCTGAAAAAAGTGAATGATCCTGAAGAACCAACCCAAAGTGTTTTCGCAATCCATTAATCGACATGTCTTTAATGTTGATTCCATCAAGCAAAATCTCACCATCATCTATATCATAGTAACGCAGCAGTAAATTTATAATGGTTGATTTACCTGCACCTGTTGCACCTACAATAGCAAGCAGTTCACCCGGGTTAGCTTCAAAGGATACGTTTTTAAGTATCACTTCTTCATCTTCATTGTACCTGAAAGTTACATTTTTGAATTCGATATGGCCTGATACTTTCTCTTTGTCTTGCGGAATTTCAGGTTCCGGCACCATGTCTTCCGTATCAAGTACATCAAAAATTCTTTCTGATGATGCCAGCGCTGATTGCAGCGTGTTGTATTTTTCTGAAAGCCCGCGAATCGGTGCAAAAAACTGTCTTACGTATTGGATGAAAGCAAGCAGTACACCAAACGTCACGGCTCCTCCAAGAGCTCTCGCTCCTCCATACCATACAACCAATGCCATCGCTATACTTGCCAGTACTTCAACAACAGGCCAAAAAATAGAGAAGTAGAAAATAGTATCGAGATGCGCTCGTCTGTGATCAGCATTTATGTCTTTAAACTTTTCTTTCTCAGTCTCTTCTCTGTTAAACAGCTGAACCACCGACATACCGTTGATGTGTTCCTGCACAAAAGAATTTAAACGAGCAATCTGGTCTCTCACCTCAAGAAACGAGACTCTTACTTTAGATTTAAACCAAAATGTTGAGTAAAAAAGAATGGGAAGTACAAGAATGGATATGATGGTAAGTTCCCAGCTCATCATCAGCATAAAGCCAAGTATGAAGAAAATCCGGAAAAGGTCACCAATCATATTTACAACCCCGTCTGACAAAAGAGAGCTCAGGGCTTCAATATCACTGGTAGTTCTTGTAATTAATCGTCCGATCGGATTTTTATCAAAAAACTGGACATGCAGCGACTGGATTTTTTCGTATACAGCATTTCGAAGGCTGTAAAGTGCTCCCTGCCCGAACCATCTTGTGATATAGGTATTGGCTACAAGAATGATGAACTCACCAATTAATGCAAGCCCGATGAGTGCCACAATCCATAACAGGCCACTGATATCATTGACAGCTATATAATCGTCAACTGCAATTTGCGTAAGCTTTGGCCGAATAGTGCCAAGAAATGCTGCAGCCAAAGTTAGCCCAATGGCAAATATTGCCCACCAGCGGTAAGGTTTAAAGAAAAAGTAAAGCCGCCGAATCAGTTCTGAATCGACGGCTTTAGATTGAGTTTTATTGTTCAAGTCCTGAATGTTTAAAACCGGTCAAAATCATCAAATGGAGTTCTGGGAGTGATCGGTTTGGGTTTACGTTCACTGCCTCCGTCATTTCTGTCTGACTTGTCCCTGTTGTTGTAGTCGCTGCCCGACTTTTTCCTGGAATCATAATCAGATTTTCTGCTCCGTTTTGAGCTGTCGGATCTTCTCGGCCGCGAACTTCCTTTCTTCTTATCAAACTTCTTTCGCTTGCGAAATCGTTTCTGCTTATCGTCAGAACTTTTCTTCCCTTTTGATGATCCGCTTTTACTATCATCAATCTCCTTCAAATAAACCTTCTGCTGAACAATTCCTTTCTCCTTAGCAGGATCGGTAAAGATTGGCCGCAGTTCGGTTGCCAGCCATGCCGGGAAAAACTTCTCTCTGGCCTCGCGCAGCAACACAAACGGATTCGTGTATCTTGCTGAGAAATGAGAGATAACCAGCAGCTTGGTTTGTGATTCGTTTGCAACTCTTGCTGCATCCTCGGCGGTTGAGTGTCCGGTTTCGGCAGCTTTATCAGCTAAACTTGAACTGAATGTTGCTTCGTGATAAAGAATATTTGTATTCATTGCCAGTTTCACTGCATTCGGGCAATAATTTGTATCCGTAATATATGCGAAGCTGTCTCCCGGCCGCGGATGGCCTACAATATCATAAGATTTGATTACAGTACCGTCATCAAGTGTTACATCTTCACCGGCTTTTAGTGTTTTGAACTGTTCATCTTCAGTTATGCCAAGTTTTTCAGCTTTTTCGGCATCCACTTTCCCAGGCTTATCTTTTTCCTGGAATCGGTAACCAACGCAAAACTTTGTATGCTTCAAAGGCCGTGCCTCCACATAGTATTCATCTTCATCAACTACACGCTGTTCCTCAATGTCTTCTTTAATTTCAACATAATTGATATCAAAGCTGATTTCAGTACCGGAAAACTCAAGGTTCCACTCAACGAACTTTTGTATCCCTTCGGGTGCGACAATAGTTAACGGCTTATCTCTGCGCTGCAGCTGCAGTGTTGAAAGCAAACCCATCAAACCTGAGTAGTGGTCTACATCAAAATGTGAGATAAATATGTTTGTAATTTTTGAGCGTTTCAGGCCAGCCTGCAACATTCTCATTTGTGTGTTTTCCCCGCAATCGAAAAGATGAACATCGCCTTCGCGCCATAAGGCAACGGATGGCAAATGCCGGGTAGCTGTGGGGGTAGCTGATGCTATTCCTAAAGGAACTATGATCATGATTGTCTCCTGTATTTAAATAGGGATGATTGCTATTCAGGCAATCGTAAACCTTCGTTTTTGTTTATATTTGAGCAAGTTCTTGTTCTAATAATTGTTTTTGATACATTGTAGAATAACGTCCTTCCTTCTCGAGCAGTTCGTTATGTGAACCGCTCTCAATAATTGAACCGTTTTCAAGATAAAAAATTATATCCGCGTTTTTTACTGTTGAAATTCTGTGCGATATCATAATGGTAGTAGACTCAGAGCGGTTTTTATCGAGATGGTTTAATATCTCATCTTCAGTTTTTGTATCAACAGCACTAAGTGAATCGTCTAATATTATTATTGCCGGGTTTTTAATAAGTGCTCTTGCAATAGCCGTTCTTTGCTTTTGGCCACCTGAAAGTGTTATACCCCGCTCACCTACTATTGTCTGAAATTTTTTCTCAAATTCCAAAATATTACTTAAAACTCTTGCATTTTCTGCTGCTTTTTCTACCTGTGCATCGCTGGCATCGTTTACACCAAAGGCAATATTTTCACGAATCGTGGTCGAAAATAAAAAAGTATCCTGTGGAACATATCCTATTCCGCGCCGCAATTCTTCCACACTCCAATTTTTTATATCAACATCATCAACTTTTATCTTTCCTTCGGTTGTATCAAATAAACGGGGAATTAACATCACAAGTGTTGTTTTACCAGATCCGGTTCTTCCCACAAAAGCTACTTTCGTTCCGGGTTCAATAGTGAAACTAATATCACGTATGGCATACTCATCTGCTCCCGGATATTTGAATGATACATTCTGAAACTCAATTTTTCCTTCAACCTCTTTCCGTACAATATCTTTATCTTTTTCATCAACAATGTCAACCGGTTCTGTAAGAACTTTGTCTACACGTTCCCAGGATGCGAGCGACTTTTGAAACCTATTCACTGTGTAACCGAGCGAAGCCACAGGCCAGGTCAGGTATGCAACATAAATCACAAATTCTGCAATGTTACCTACTGTGATCTGATCATCAATCACCATAATTCCTCCCTGCCAGATCACAATTAACACCGAAGTGCCAATCAGAAAGTTAAGTGTTGGATGGAATAAAGACTCCACCATGTCGAGCCTAAGCTTTTTCTTTCTGTACAGCTCACTTTCTCTTTCAAATCGTTTCTGTTCATAATCTTCACGGTTATACGCTTTTATTACACGTATGCTGCTGAACGCTTCCTGAGCTCTTCCGGCAATGTCAGAGTACTGTTCCTGGATTACAATCTGGTATTTGTTGATATAACCGCTTACCCAGTACGCAAATGCTGATAAGAATGGAAGTGGCAACAGTGCCCATAGAGTCAGTGCAGGATTCACGATAATCATCATGGTGATGATAAAACCTGCCCGAGTCAAAGTATTAATGGTATACATGATGACCGGGCCAAAATATTCTCTAACCCTGCTGATATCTTCCGTTGCCCTTACATAAACTTCACCCGATTTATTTGATTCGAAATACCGCTG
>SLAU01000301.1 GCA_007126675.1 Balneolaceae bacterium | reverse complement strand
TCACAGAACTTATTACCAAAGTCGATTCAGGATTATGGACTTGAACTCGCTCTCAAAGCTTTGATCAACGACCTTAAATCAACCCATGATATAAATTTGCATTTATATCAAAGTTATCCGGTCGAAAAATTACCGCAAAGTATGCAGGTAAATATTTATCGCATCATTCAGGAAAGTCTTCACAATGCGATCAGGCACGCAGACGCATCTGAAGTAAATGTTCAAATTATTTTATCAGGAGAAGAATTGATTTGTACCATTGAGGATGATGGAAAAGGTTTTGATCCTTCATTAGACGAGGGTACAGGGCTTGGAATTCAAAGTATGAAAACAAGAGTTGCTGCAATGGCTGGTAATTTCGATATTGACTCTAAAATTAATAGCGGTACATTAATTACTGTAATGATTCCGGTTAAGGATCAAAAAGATGGCAAATATTAAAGTATTACTCGCTGATGATCATCAAATTGTGCGCGACGGCATTAAATTAATGCTTGAACCACAAGTCGGCATAGACGTGGTTGCTGAAGCTGAGAATGGAACAGAAATTGAACATCTGATTTCTGATAATCACATCGATGTGGCAATTATGGATATCAATATGCCTGAGATGGATGGGATTGCAGCTACAAGGCTTATCAAAGATAAATTTCCGGATGTAAAGGTTCTTGCACTTTCTATGAGTAATGATGATTCTCACATACGGCAAATGATACAAGCCGGTGCCTCGGGTTATATAATGAAAAGTGCCGGACGCCAAGAGCTGACCAAGGCTATTTATGAAGTTATGGAAGGCAGGCAATATTTCAGTGATCAGGCTACGCAAAGCATTATGATGGACCTGGTAAAAAATAAAGGAAAAAGTACTTCTCCCGAACCGATCCATATCACAGAGAGAGAAAAAGAAGTATTGGAGATGATTGTTAAAGAATATACAAACCAGGAAATAGCCGAAAAGCTATACATAAGCCCAAGAACGGTAGATGCCCATCGCAGAAATCTTCTCCAGAAAACGGGTGCCCGAAATACAGCCGGGCTGGTCAGATATGCTTTTGAACATGGTTTGGTGAGTAAATAATTTTCCATTCTAAACTGTAAAAATACCTACGCTTTTTTGCTAAATTTGCACAAGAGTAAAATAAGCGAATTGCAGGATAATTTATTGTCCGGAATTGGGGTAAATTGTTATCGTGCAAAAGGGTAAAAACATAGATATACTTTTGATATCCGAATATAACCCAAGAAGCGAAATTTTAAGCCAGCGTATATCCGAAGTTTTTGATAGCAGGCTGAATCTTAAAATAGCTCAGAATATTCGTGATGCTATTGATATGAGCTCGTTCAAACCGGAATTCATATTTCTTGATCTTGCAAATATTAAAAGTCCGGCCCTGGTTACAATTCAAAAAATCTGCGAAAGCTTCAGCGGCTCTAAAATTATTGTATCACATATTTATCATTCAAAAGTGTTAATCGATTCATTATTTGAAAATGGAATTGATGCATATCTAACGTATGAGCCCACTGTGAGCCAGATCAACAATGCGGTTGTCAAAGTTAAATCCGGAGAGAAATTTTTAGCGGCACATATAAGAAATCGGTGATTCTACCTACGTTTCTTTTTCTCTTTTAAACATAAAAGCAGTATCTGAAAAATAAGCTTTTCACGTCTTATCAACCCTGCAAAATATTCTTAACTTTACATCGAAGTTTAAGATTTTTCAGTACTATCATGAGTGGAACAATATTATTATCAGAGAATGAAACCGGTTTAATTGATGCGATTACAGCTCCTTCTGCAATTATTGACAATGAGGGAGTTCTTGTCTATGTAAACAGATCCTGGAAATCGTACACCGATCAGTCAGGATTTTTCGGAGAAAGTATCACAGGCGGAGATTACTTTGAAGTTTGTGAAAAAGCCGTCAACGATGGAAGTGATTATGCATTAAAGCTGATCATGGGTATTCGCGATGTTTTAGACGGAAAAGAAAAATTTCAATTTATTTTTCCAAGTAATGGCGAAAAAAGCAAGAAATGGTTCAATGTGTTAATTACACCTTTAAACAATACGGGTGTAATTCTGCAATTTCACGATACAACGGAAAGCGTTTTAGCATCAGATAAACTTCGTGATTCGGAAGAGAGATATAAACAACAATTCGACCATTCTTTAAACGGAATCATCATCGGTACCCCCGATGGTATTATTCTGGACGTTAATTCTGCTGCCTGCAGTTATTTGGGATACACAAAGCAAGAGATCATTGAAGGAGGCAGAGAGCTTGTTGTAGCGGAGGATCATCCAATCAATATAGAAGCTGAAAAGATAAGGAAAGAGAAATCTTTTTACGAAGGTGAAAAAGTGTATCGCCATAAATCGGGCAGGGAGATTATTGCTGAAGTTTCATCAGTTTTATACCGTGACAGAGAAGGTAAAATTATACACATGAACACCTTCCGGGATATTACCGAGCAAAAAATTATCGAAGATAAACTGGAAGAGCAGAGACACTTTAACCAAATAGCTATCGATTCTGTACCCGGAACATTTTACGTCATCAATGAGAATGGAGAATTTGTAGAGTGGAACAATGCATTTTATAGTGATCTTGGGTTCACAGATGAAGAGATGCGATCTATGAAACCCGGTGATTTTTTTCACAAAGATGATCGAAACAAAGTGCTGAAGTTAATCAAGGATATTTTTGGAACAGGTGATACCCATGAGGTAGTTGCAAAGGTGCACACAAAACAGAAGGGCATCCGTCATTTTAAAATGAACGGTTCCAAATTTGAAGCTAAAGACGGAACTTACCTTGTTGGTACGGGATTAGATGTGACTGACCTTGTTGAAGCTGAGTTTGAAAGAGAGAAAAATATGGCATTAATGAGCCAGTTATTTGAAAATTCACCGCTCGGCATCGTGATGATTAATGAAAATGGAATAGTGGAAAGGGTTAATCAGGGTTTTCTAAAGATGTTCGGGTATTTCGAAAAAGAGCTTTTAGACCGGGATTTAAATAAACTAATAACGAGCGGCGGTGAATATATGAAAGCCGAAAAAATCAGTGAGTTAACACTCTCCGGAATTACACATCAGACAGAAGGATACCGAAAGAAAAAAGACGGCACGGAAATTCCTGTTCTTATAAACTCCGTTCCGGTTAAAACAAATGGTAAAATCAAATCTTGCTATGGTATCTATGTAGATTTATCTGAGCAAAAAAATCTTGAGAGCCGAATAACCGAACTTTTGGAAAAAGAGAAAGATGCAAAAGAAGAGCTCGAAAATTCTCTAAGGGTAAAAGAAATATTGCTGCAGGAAGTTCATCACAGAGTAAAAAACAATCTTGCAGTTATTGCCGGTTTGATAGATTTGCAGCTGATGGAAGAGAGTAATGCCAATGTTATTAAAAAACTCTCACAGATTCATGGCCGTGTTTTTTCAATCGCAAAAATACACGAAACGCTATATCAGGAAAATAATATTACCTGCATAAGGTTTAATGACTATGTAAAATCATTTTTAGATTCATACTCGCAGGCAAAAATCGATTTTGAAGATGGATTGCCCTTACACTTTGATTTGCAAGAGGTTGAGCTGAATTTAAATCAGGCCGTACCGTTCGGATTGCTATTAAATGAACTGATGGGAATACTATTAACGGATGTTAATGAATGTTCTGAACCTGTGAATATAGCTTTGAGTATTTCGAATGATGGCTATGTAAGCCTTGAAATATTAGGTGAATGTTTAAATATTTGTAATTTGTTTGTAAACAGGGATTCGGATAAGTTTGAATTCGCAATTATAAAAATATTACTTGGACAACTAAACGGAGAACTAAACGAATCTGCTGTACACAAAGGAGTAAACCTCAGGTTTAGAAAAAGAAATATCAGAGGGTCAAGCAGTTCGTTTGTGCAGAAACTTAATATCTAAGACATTCACGCAATGAAAATACTAATCATAGAAGATGATCTTATACTTGCTCTGAGTACAGAGATGATGCTTAAGAAGCTTGGGCATAATGAGGTTTACAAAGCTACAACGGGTGAAGAAGCTGTTGAGATTGCAAAAGAAAAAGACCCCGACTTATTACTTGTGGATATACAACTTGGTCCGGGCATTAGCGGCGTAGAAGCTGTAAAACAAATTCAAAACAAGAGAAACGTACCTGCCCTTTATATTACCGGCAATTCTGATAAGATTAACAAAAATATGGCTGATGAAACCTACTACATCGAGTATATGGTGAAACCAATTACCTTCAATGAATTGAAGTCAGTGATCGAAACCAGCCGTTCTGTCATTGTTGGATAAGCAGTAATTATTCCGTTTTAAACATCATCAAGAGATTTTGAGAGACAGCCTAAAGATTCAGTTTTTACTTTCATGAGATAGGCGAACTAACTTTTCTTTTTCATAAATTAGGGCTTTTTATTTGATCAAAAATGTTGTTTCATGATGAAATAACATTCATTTATATATAAAGCCGTTACTTTACTCATGCGCCATACAGAAATACATCTGTTACCGGCAGTCGTTTTTTTAATTTTAACGCTATCATTAACACCACAAATTTCGAAAGCTCAATGGAGTTTGGGAGTGAGTTATGAACTGCGTGACGAAGAGCCAAAAAACGGGTTTGGCGCTCGTCTGGAAAGAGAAATTCTGACACCCTTTCCATCTATAAATATTGCACTCAAGGCCCATTTTAGTTTTTTTACTGAAGAAAGGCTCACTACAGTAAACGGCATTGAAACCGGCCGGTTTGATTTTGAAACGTATGATGTGGGTGTAAGCGGATTGTTGATTTTCAATATCGGATTGCTGCGCCCTTATGCCGGCATTGGAATAGGACTCGATAACACTTCAATTGAGTCATTTTCATTACCGGAAAGCCAGGATAACTCAGTAAGAGAAGATATTAAAAGCTTAGACGCTTATCTGCTAGCAACTGCAGGTGCCTATATAGATGTTTTTCCTTTTTTAAGCCCTTTTATAGATTTCAGATTTACTCAATTATCAGGGCGTGATGAATTTGATTATAACAGCTACAACAGAGTTTCAGCCGGTATTTCACTTCGATTTTAACAAGTTTCTGGACCATACATTACCTGATTCATAAATCAAAACTTTTTCCAAAAAAATATTAATCTATAAAATGAACTCGTTTTTCGTTTAGATAGTTATAAACCATATCAGCGGATATCTTTTAATTGTATATGGCTAAAGTAGATACAGATATTAAAACCGATTTAGAAAAGCTTGAATTAGACAAGCTTCAGGAGAGTATTCTGTCTGAATTACTGGATATTTGCCATGAAAATCTGGACGAGACTGATGACGAATTTGTACGCAAAGCATTTAAATTGTGCTATCTGTCTCATCAGGGAGTTAAGCGGGCATCCGGTGAGGCATATTTTCTGCACCCGGTTGAAGTTGCTAAAATTATGGCCGAAGATTTTAATATCGATGATGAGTCGGTAGTTGCTGCTCTACTGCATGATACGGTTGAAGATACTAACGTAACTTTGAATGATATCAGAAATTTATTCGGAGATACGGTTGCGCATCTAATTGACGGGGTGACCAAAATTACCGGCTTTTTTGATAACAGAGATTCCAAACAGGCCGAAACATTCATGAAACTTCTGCTATCTATGGCAGAGGATATCCGGGTTGTTCTGATAAAATTTGCAGATCGTTTACATAACATGAGAACGATAAATCATCTGCCCCGGCAAAAACAGCTTAAAAAGGCTACTGAGACTTTGGAGTTGTATGCTCCGCTTGCTCATCGGTTTGGTTTGTTTAATATCAAAAATGAGTTCGAAGATCTTTGCTTTAAAGTGATAGATCCCAATTCATTTAAATTTATTGCACGTAAACTCAGAGAGAAAAAAGAGTCGAGAGAGGAGTTTATTGACAAGTTTATGGAACCGGTCGAAAAGCAACTTGAAGAGTACAACTTTAATTTTGAGATTAAAGGCAGGCCGAAGCACATTTATTCGATTTACCGAAAAATGCAATCTCAGCAAAAGCCGTTTGAAGAGATTTATGACCTTTTTGCAATACGGATCATCCTTGAAAACCCGCATACTAAAGAAGATTGCTGGAGAGTATACTCCATTATCACTGACTGGTATACCCCTATCCCCAAACGCTTTCGCGATTTTATTTCTGTTCCAAAGGCAAACGGCTATCAATCTTTGCACACAACTGTAATTACCAAAACCGGGCGAAAAGTTGAAGTCCAGATCCGCACCCGTAAAATGGATAACATTGCCGAACAGGGTTTAGCAGCTCACTGGAAATACAAAGAAGGAGAAAGCGGAGGCAGTTCCGAGCTCGATAAGTTTGTACACTGGGTTCGTGATGTACTTGACAACCCGCGCCCTGATGCTGCAACAGAATTTGTTAAAGATTTCCAGCTTAACCTATACCAGGATGAAATATACGTGTTTACTCCCGATGGTGAACTGAAAACCCTGCCAAATGGTGCTTCATGTATCGACTTTGCATTCGAAATACACAGCGAAATAGGTGAAAGAGCTGTTGCATCAAAGGTGAATGGAAAAATGGTTCCACTGCGCACTAAACTGAAAAGCGGAGATCAGGTTGAAATTATTACGGGCAATAAAATAAATCTGAATCCTGACTGGATGGAAGATGTGGTTACACACAAAGCCAAAGCACGTCTTCGCCAGTTCATCAAACAAAAAGAACGTAAAGTTGCAGACGAAGGTCGTGAGATTTGGGAAAAGCGTGCTAAAAAAGGCAAAATTGCAATTAGTGACCAGGAGTTAACACGGATTGCTCAAAAATTCCAGTTTGATGCAGCCCAGGATATGTTTTTTGAAATTGGTTCCGGCGCCTTTGAAGTTGATAAATTATTTGAAGTAGTAAAGCAATTTAAGAGCAAAGGCAGGATTGACGATAAGCAGGATGATTACAAATCAAGAACTGAAGAGGAGATACAGAAAGAATATATTACAACAGCACGATCGGTTGGCGATGATAAAGCATTAGTGGTGGAAGGTGAGCTTAGCAATGTAAAATACTCTTATGCGAACTGCTGTAACCCGATTCCGGGAGATAATGTAATTGGTTTTATTAGCCGCAATGGTGATGTAAAAATTCATCGGTCTAATTGTAAAAATGCCCACCATCTTATCAAAACTGATTCTGAAAGAATTGTGGATGTTTCCTGGGCTAAAAATATTGATACTCAATTCCTTGGTGCTGTAAGAGTGATTGGAGAAGATCGTGTAGGCCTTGTGAACGATTTAACCGAAATACTGTCGAAATCGATGCAAACCAACATGAAAAGCATAAATGTGACAAGCGAAGGGGGAATGTTTGAAGGAATTTTAACCCTTTATATCAACGATTTGGCTCACCTCGAAAAAATAATAAACAGGCTTGAAAGAGTGGAAGGTATCAAAAATGTGACGCGATACGAATAACCTGTCGTCTATTTTAAAAGACGTAAAGATTTTTAATAATTTTTTTCTGTTTTACCTGTTATATTTACGCCCCGCTTACAGGAGTGAGTAGGTTTAAATGATTTAAAAACAAATAATTAAGATGGTTACATACACAAAACGAGATATTGTACGATCAGTAGCAAACGATATGAACGTTCCCCTTAACCAAGCCGAGCCTTGGGTAGAAACAGTAATTGATGCTTTGAGAGGGAAAATGCTGGATGCAGATCCAACCTGCCGTATCGAGCTCAGAGATTTTGGAGTTTTTGAAGTTAAGAAAACGAAAGCGAAGCCAAAGGCACGCAATCCTAAGACAAACGAAGTAATTTACGTGCCACCTCACCGTAAAACACACTTTAAGCCAAGCAAAAGGCTCAAAGAATTCTTAAAGCAGCCGCTTGAAGAATCAGATAACGGAGAATAACATTTGGCGGTTACCGGGCGATTATTAGGAGTTGATGTAGGATCGAAACGTGTTGGAATTGCCCGAACCGATCCATTCAGAACATTTGCATCTCCTGTGAATTCATTCACTTTGTCTGGTTCATTCAGTGAAATTAAAAGACAAATAAACAATGATGGCCCGGTTATTGGAATTGTAGTGGGATGGCCGCTAACACCACAGGGAACCCCTACGAACGCTACTTCTCTTGCAGAAGCTTATATAAAAAAATTAAAAAAAGACTTTCCTGACATACCTGTTTATAAAATGGATGAACGTTTTTCATCTAAAGAAGCCGGAAAAATTCTTGCAGAATCCGGTGTTCCAAAAAAAAAGCGCCGCGAAAAAGGAAGACTCGACCAGGCAGCGGCAGCTTATATTTTGCAGGAATTTCTTGAAGCGAACCCCGATATTTAAGCATGAGTATATTACCAATAGTTACGTATAACGATCCTGTTCTGCGAAAAAAGGCTGAACCCGTAAAAGAAAATTCAGAACAGCTGCAAAACCTTATAGACGCTATGTTCGATACGATGTATAACTCGCAGGGAGTAGGCTTGGCTGCCCCGCAAATCGGACAATCACTACAGATTTTTGTTACTGATCCTGATGCGATTACTGAGGAAGATGAACCGTCTGTAGGCCCGCTTGTTTTTATTAATCCGGAAATTATTTCTAAAACGGGTGAAAATCTGAAAATGGAAGAAGGCTGCCTTAGTATACCGGAAGTGCGGGATGATGTTGTGAGGCCTGAAAAAGTGATAATTCGATATCTGAATCGAAATTTTGAAGAAGAAGAGTTGGAGGCCGACGGATGGATGGCCCGTGTGATTCAACACGAGTATGATCATCTTCAGGGAATCCTTTTTTTAGATCATCTGAGTGCATTCAAAAGAAGATTACACCGTTCCCGTCTCAAAAAAATTGAGTCCGGATCAATTGAAACAGAATATCCGCTGGTGCCGAAAAAAGCCGGACAGGAGAAATGAATCCTCTGCGAATAATATTTATGGGGTCACCCGATTTTGCGGTTCCCAGCCTTGAAGTAATTGCAGAATCAGAGCATAAAATTATTACGGTTGTAAGCGGGTCAGATAAAAGAAGAAGCAGAAGGGGTGATGCAATTCCGACTCCGGTTAAAAAGAGAGCTCAGCAATTAGATTTACCCACGCTTGATGTTGATAATGTAAAAGATCCCGGATTTGCAGAAAAATTATCAGAATTGAAGGCTGATCTTTTTGTTGTAGTTGCATTTAAAGTGTTGTCCGAAAATATTTTGGAAATACCGCGGAAAGGTTCAATAAATCTGCATGCGTCACTGCTGCCCAAATATCGCGGAGCGGCTCCTATTCACTGGGCGGTAATTAATGGCGAAAAAGAAACAGGTTGTACCGTATTTTTTCTGGAGAAAGAGGTGGATACCGGAAGCATCATAGATACGGTTACCACACCCATCGGCCCTGAAGAAACCACGGGGGATGTTTATGACCGGCTTAAAGAGGAAGGTGCAAAACTTCTGTTGAGCTGTATAAATAAAATCGCTGAAAATAACGTATCACTAATCAAGCAGGATCATTCAAAAGCAACACCCGCTCCAAAACTCTATAAAGAGAATACACGGATAGATTTTAATAAAAGCGCAGAAGAAGTTCATAACCTGGTGCGTGGCCTCAACCCATTTCCTGTTGCGTGGTGCATGTATGATGAGAAAAAGATGAATGTGTATCATACATCGGTATCTGAGAATTACGGTTTGAAATCGGGTGAACTCGCTGCCATAGATGATCGTTTAATTGCCGGATGCGGGGCAGGGTCTGTTGAACTACTGACTGTACAGCTGCCCGGAACAAAAAAACTAAGCGGACTCGAGTTTATCAACGGATTCAATATTGAGAAGAATCTCGATTAAACTTTTTTTGATCTCAAATTTTTTAAAAAAGTAACGTCTTGATAGTTGATTAAAACAAATATATTTGAGATATACCGTTCAGAATTTAACAGGGTTAAAATCTATAACAATTAAAAGCTAAACGAACTATTATTATGGAGATCTCTCCACTTTTAAAAGCGGCAAAAGAAGGTAATTTAGAAGAGATAAAAAATCTTCACGATGAGGGTGCCAATCTTGATGAAGCACACAAGAATGGCTCAACAGCATTAATATTTGCTGCAGAAAATGGTCATTTTGATGTTGTGAAGTATCTGATTGAAAATGGAGCGGATCCTGCTATAGCCACTAAAATGGGGGGAACTGCACTCAACCGGGCAGCTGAGAACAGCAATATCGAAATTATGAAATATCTGCTCGAAAATGGCACGCCGATTGGTAATATGGCACTGATCGTTGCATCAAGAGAAGGAGCAGAAGAAGCTGTTAAACTATTGATTGAAAAAGGTGCTGATGTGAATGCGCAACAGCGATGGGGGCAAACCGCGCTTATGCTAGCTGCCCGTGAGGGAAACGGAGGTGTGGTAAAAATTCTTCTTGATAATGGTGCCAATGTTAGGCTGAAGGATAAAAATGGTGATACAGCCCTGAATATCGCCAACGATAATGACAATCTTGATGTGGCAATGCAGCTGAAGAGGGCCGGCGCCAAAGCGGAGGTTAAAAAAGCTGCTCCGATAATTGTTGATGAGGATGAGGAAGATATACCAGATGATGATGACTCTGCTGCCGATGTAGATGATCTTATCTCAGATGATGATATGCCTGATGATGTAGAGCTCGAAGACTAATCTGTACTGTTAAGCACGGCAGTGTTTGCTATATAAACCTGCGAAAATCATGAAGGGCAGTTGTACCTTAGCAGCCATATTTTCCGTGTTTCTCTGTGCCCTCAGTGGCAACAAAAAAACTTTATGTAGGGCTTAATAAAATATTTCGACTTTGAATTCCACCCATGGAACCGCTTTTCTTGTTATTCGTATCACGCCGCTTTAAAAAATGGATAGAAAGGCAATAAAATCGTATTTTAATAATGCTTGTAATAAGCTGATTAACTGTAATTTTTGACATGAAACGGAGAAAAAAACAATGGCTAAAATAAAAGTTGGAATTAATGGTTTTGGCCGGATCGGCCGCCTTGTAATGCGGTCAGTCCTGGAGCATTATAATGATGAAATTGAAGTTGTGGGGATTAATGACCTCACCGACGCCAAAACCCTTGCTCATCTTTTTAAATATGACTCGGTTCAGGGGAAGTTTAACGGAGAAGTTCATGCAGATGGCAACGATCTTGTAATCAATGGACAAAAGATCGGTGTAACTGCCGAGCGTGATCCTGCAAACCTGAAATGGGGTGAGCGCGGAGCTGAAGTAATTGTAGAATCAACCGGTATTTTCCGGGATGATAAGGGCTGCCAAAAGCACATCGATGCTGGCGCGAAAAAAGTAATTATCTCTGCACCGGGTAAGGGCAATGTGCAAACGATTGTACTGGGTGTGAATGATCATGAGATCGACAAGGACAAAGCGATCTACAGTAATGCCAGCTGTACAACGAACTGCCTTGCACCCATGGTGAAGGTACTGGATGAGGCATTCGAAGTAGAAAAAGGATTTATGACCACCATCCACGCCTATACAGGCGACCAGGCTCTGGTAGACGGCCCGCACAAAGACTTGCGTCGTGCACGTGCAGCAGCCGTAAACATTGTACCGACCACTACAGGAGCTGCCGCTGCTGTTGGGCTGGTACTGCCGCACCTTGACGGAAAGCTTGATGGCGGCGCGGTACGTGTACCTGTTGCAACCGGCTCGCTCACCGACTTTACCGCAGTGGTAAAAAAGGGAACCACCGAAGAAGAAGTACTTGCAGCATTCAAAGAAGCTGCTAATGGCTCACTGAAGGGAATCCTGGAGTACAGCGAAGAGGAGCTCGTTTCCACTGATATTATCGGGAATCCGCACTCCTGCATTTTTGATGCAGGCACCCTTAAGGTAGATGGTAACCTGGTGAAAGTGATCGGCTGGTACGACAACGAAGCAGGCTACTCTGCAAGAACTGTTGAGCTGATTACAAAGATTGTGTAATCTGTAATCCGGTTTGATAAAATTAAAAACCCGCTGTGTTATGCGCAGCGGGTTTTTTTGAATTGCCAGTTTATTTATTCACATTTATTGACATGGATTACAGAAACCACTGGTGCTGAAGTAAACCGTGTTACTGTTTGGGCTGTTGTCCAATCCTGATGCAGCAGCTTTCACCCGGTAACTAAGATAATCCTGACCATTTGCCGGTGGTGAAAAAATTACTGACAGGTTTGATGTCCCTTGGGTGTAATCTGTGAATGGTGGGTTTGAAACCTGTCCGATATATTGCCAGCTTCCTTGATCAATTCGTCTATATACTCGATAATTGTCAGCATATGCAACTGTACTCCAACTAATTCTTGGATAGTAATTGTCGTAAACACTGGCGAATATATAAGGAGCTGACAATGTAGGCATAAATGCAACAATCGGGTGCTGAGAGCCGAAAGCATCATAACCGGTAAAACCATCTGTTCCAATACCGTTAGGTTCTGTTAATAACAATCCTGCCATATGAGGGGCGGCAAAGGAAGTGCCGCAGGCAGTAGTAATATCAGTACTTGAAGAAGCATATGATTTTATCTCATTGCCCGGGGCAGCATAGTCAATCGGGGGAGCGCCACCATTGGTGCCTTCATGGTTGTTTTCCGGGCAGGTAAAACTGTACGACAAATTATCACCTTCACTTATTGATGAAAGTGTCCAGACATTTTGGTGGGTTATTCTTGCAGGAGAATAGTCCTCAGCATGAGCCATATCGTTGCCGGCAGCAATGGTAAACCGTAAACCGGCACTTGCTGC
>SLAU01000169.1 GCA_007126675.1 Balneolaceae bacterium | reverse complement strand
CAGTAACTGACTTTCTTTACCAAACTCCGCATCCAAAATTGCAAGGATCTGTTCATTAATTTTTCGTTCCCATTCCGGCCCGTATGGGTCAAAATGCTCTTCCTGGTTAAAGAAGTAACCTTCAGGTCCAAGCTGATTCAGCCTGCGGTGGAAGCCGTACTGAGTGCCTTTATCCCGCAGCTGATACCGGCCCATATCTTCCGGCGAAATATTGATTTGATACGGAGTGTGCAGGGTTCGGGTATCTCTTTCCAGCTCCAGCCTTTCTTCAACTTCTTTTTCTGTTCGGGTGGTGTCCTCCTGCTGGGCATACACCACACTTATTCCTGCAAACAGGATCAGCAAAGTGAGCAATGAAATGTATTTCAGGTGTTTCGCCATAGTGCTCGGTTGCTGTTCGGTAACGGCTTTATGCTTTGTTTCGTGCCCGCACAACTTGCGATGAACAGGATTGATAACAAAAACGCGTACATTATCAGCAATAATTCTATAAAGAACTTATCCAATATCCATGCCAATTGCATTAACCCGAGCCGTAAGTCCTGCAATAATACATTGTGAACTGACGCATCTGCAGCGTGAACCGATCGATTATGAACGGGCAGTGCAGCAACATGCCGCATACGAAAATGCCCTCAGAAAAATCGGCTATACCGTGAAACATATCTCTGAAACCCCGGAGCTTCCCGACAGCGTTTTTGTTGAAGATACGGCAGTGGTGTTCCCCGAACTGGCAATTATCACCCGCCCGGGGGCTGAATCGCGCAGGCCGGAAACGGAAACAATGGCTGCGGCCCTCAGGCAATACCGGGAACTGCACTTTATCGAAGCTCCCTCAACACTCGATGGCGGTGATGTGCTGGTTCTCGGAAAAGAGGTATATATCGGCCTGTCGCAGCGAACAAATAAAGAAGCGATCAGGCAGTTTGCTGACATCGTTAAACCTTATGGATATCGCGTTACCGGTGTGCCGGTTATAAAATGTCTGCATTTGAAAACAGCCGTCGGTTTTGTGGAGGAGGGGCTGCTGTTAATCAACCCGGATTGGATCAGCCCGGATACCTTTCCCGGTTACCTGTGTGAGGCTGTCCATCCCGAAGAACCGTTTGGCACCAACCTGATGCGCAGAAACCATTGGGCCCTTTGCACTGCCGCCCACCCGCATACAGCAGATTGGCTGGCCACAAAAGGGTATGACGTAATCACTATCGATCAATCCGAACTGGCCAAAGCAGAAGCGGGGCTTACCTGTTGTAGTGTGTTTGTAGGGTGAGTGAGGTGCATATAACTAAGCGAAGAAGTCTGATACCATCAATTCAACATTTCGTACCTTTCCCGTGCTTCTTCCAAATCGATATAATCATTTTGAGAAACGGGTTCCATAGTAAGAATTGATTCAAGAACAGGATACGCTTTTTTAGGCTGGCCGGATTCCTGGTAGTGCTGGGCAAGATCAAGTTGGAAGAGAATTGTGTCAGGACTCATACGAATAGCACGTTTCAGGTACTCCTCTGCTTTGCTATTACTTGCGCCTTCGGGCAGAGCCCCATAGACAAATCGTGCTGCAAACCGCTGAGCTCTCGAAATATTTGCAATCTTTGAATGCCATACTCCTTTGAGATGCCAGGCAGGTGCATAGTCCGGATCAAGTCTTGCTGCCCGATAACTGTGTTCTTTCATGTTCCAGATAAGTTGTATCCGTTCCGATGAGTTTGGCATCTCATCAGCCAGACCGGCTGAGGCTAATGCAAATACATAATGAGATCGGGATTTATCAGGGTGCTTTTCCAGGCAAAAGACCGCAATTTCCAGGGCAGTACGATAGTAGGGCTCCATAGATGAAAAATCGGCCTGCAATCGCCCTTTCTTTGAATAGATTAAACTTGAATTCCAAAGTGCTTCATAGTTCTCCGGCTCTTTACTTAAGATGCCCATGTACACGTTTAAAGCTTTTTCATCCTCACCGTTTTTAATGTATTGATTGGCATTATTGAGCAAATACCGAATAGGATCAGTTTCGGCAGTTATTGGTGTAACATCCCCTGCAAAAGAAAAGTCGCTTATCCAGAAAAACGATAAGATTATGATGATTGTCCTGAACATATAATTTAAAGATCTCCAATTTTCCAGGGAAAATATTTTCAAAAAAAGATAATTTTTAAAAAGCACCTACTTAAAATTATGGAGATTTGGCGGATAAACAAGAAGCAGTAAATTAGAATTTGCATCTCAATGCTTAAACTGAAATGGAAATCTGATTTATTTAACAAATCACAAAAAAGATAGCTGAACAATTTGGGCTTAATCACCAGAGGTTCTCCTGACTTCTGCATTGGGACACCTTTATTGGAATTTTGACTTAAGCTCTTGGTTGCCGGACAGGCAAAAAAACAATAGTGATCAGCCAGCTAAGAATCACCTACGAGCTATTGCTCATAATTCACAGCTTGAATAAAACATCCCCTTACTTTTGTCTTGATACAAAAGTAAGCAAAAGATCAAGGCGGCTGATTCGCTCCGGCTCCATCGCGGGTGGCTCCTTCGACAGATAAATCAATGGTCCATCAATTGTTTCCCAAGCAAACCATTTATCACCGGTATGATTGTCTCCCTCGCCCCGCTCTGCTTACCGCCTTCACGAATCAGAGGCCAGTTAGCTCCTATCTTAAACTTAGAGTTTTGATAAGGAAAAAATACTTCCGGCATCGTGATTTCTGAAGGTGGTGTTTGGTTTTTGTCCGGCGTGTGCGATGGTTGTAAAAAACATACCGGTGAGAAGCTTATAAAAACCTCAGGGTGTTATGGACCATTGTTTTTTACATCGCATAGCCGGAGGAAAACTCCACCGTAAGAAATCCAAGCCGGCGGTTTTTGGTACTTTTGAACGCTCAAAAGTACAATAGAGATGTGCTGCTAAGAATTTGCTAAGAGCATTACCTATAATTCAAAGCCGAAGAAGTTTATCTCAAAGTTGAGCTGTCCAATATTAGCAGTTTAAATTTACATTCGGGATACCTTGAATGTCTTTTAAATGTTTGTAACCTATTGATTGTCAAACTCTTAAAATAATAAAGAAATAAAGTACGGAAGTCAGGAAAAAGCTGAGCTATTCAACAAATCACAAAAAAGATTGCTTCACATTTCGGGTTTAATCACCTGAGGTTCTTAGATTCAAATCAAAAAAAAAAGCAATGAAGCTGATAATCAGCCCCATTGCCTTTTAGTTCGTCTCTCTCATCTCTTGCAGAAATTATCGCATATACATTTAGTTATGGATAATTTCTGTGCCCTCGTACGCCTCCTCCAGATGTAACGGACGCGGGAATGTTATGACAAATGAGTCCGGCAGTCTGTCAGCAGCAATACTTTGAACATCCTGTGCATCCGAAATGCGATGGAATGTTCCAATCAGCACTTCGTAAAATTGCTGTCTCTTGATAACGAATACCATCTCTTCGGTATAATCGAACTCATCTCCCAGCAACTCAAGGAAGATCTCTCTCACAT
>SLAU01000196.1 GCA_007126675.1 Balneolaceae bacterium | reverse complement strand
CCTGCAGAGCTGTTTGCTCTTCCACAACCATTCTTCTGTAGAGCCTTGAGGTTCTTCCTTCAGTTAAAATATTGGCAAGTAAATTTAATGCCTGGTAATCGGGGTGCTGATTATTTACCGTATGATACCCTTCCATATAAATAGGCTGCGATCGCTCTTCAATTACAAGCCGACGCTCCCCTCTCTGTTCCGGTTCTTCAACCAACAGTTCCGGAGCGGGATCACGGTATGGCATCGGGCCAAAATATTTCTCAGCGAGCCTTTTCATTTCGGCAGCATCCACATCACCAACGATGGTCACTGTAAAGCTGGAGGGAGCATAAAACTTTTCATGATACTCCCATGTATCAGCAATTGTGGTGTTTCTGATATCTGAAGGCCAGCCTACTACAGGATTTTTGTAAGGATGTGCGGAAAAGGCGGTGGCAGTAAACTCTTCAATAAGCCTTCCAAAAGGATTTGAATCCGTACGCATTCGGCGCTCTTCAAAAATCACATCTTTCTCAACATAGAATTCGCGCATTACAGGATTCATAAATCTGTCTGCTTCGAGCATGAACCATAATTCTGCTTTGTTTTGCGGCAAGCTGTAGAAATAACCGGTTGCATCAGTCGAAGCAAATGCATTAACACCGGTAGCTCCCTCGCGTTCAATAATTTGTGTGAACTCGTTGTTCACAACAAATTCTCCTGCTTTTTCCTGTAATTGCTCAAATCGCTCCCAAAGTTCTTCAAGCTTTTCCTCATCCGGTTCAAACTTATTGTACTCTCTCAGCCAGGCCATATACGCATCATCCATCTGGTTGATGTATTTAACTTCCTCTTCGTAATTGGTGGTCCCAATTGTTTTACTTCCCTTAAACACCATATGCTCATAGATATGAGCAATGCCGGTTCGGCCAACAGGTTCATTGGCAGACCCAACATCCACAAGTGTAAAAAAGTGAGCAGTTGGTGCCACACTTCGTTCTACGATAATGAAGTGGAGGCCATTATCAAGAGTAAACTCGGTAACATTCTCTGAAAATGCTTCGAGATTTTGACTTATAGCAGCGGCCGGTACCATAAATAAAAATAGAGCCAGCCCGGCAATCCATCGGGTAAACTGTTTTTTTCTTCGTTTCATGTAATCTGTTTTGTTTAAATTTTGATGAACACTTCCCACTACGAGTTTGAATAAGATAGGATTCAAAAAAGTACTTAATTCTTTTAAACTTTTTCCATTGAAAATTATTTTTCACGAAATCTATTATAAGGCAAATCAATTAAATGAAAAATTGATTTCGCCAGATTATAAAAAGGGCATCTTCTAAAATGAAGATGCCCTTTTTATTATATATTTTTTGTTTTAACTGAAACTATTTTGGAGAAGCTGAATAATCAATAAAATTTGTTGCCATTAATTTTCATTTTGTCTCGTGGCTTTCCAGAAAGGTATAATTCATCGAATTTCGCTTAAATAATTTAGATTCATCTTTCTGACCCACTCTAATCAGCCGTCTGCTAATTTACTTATCCTTACTGGAGCAGTACAGGATCAATATTCTCTCTGTACATTTTCAAATCTTAATTCCCTTTCTACATTTCCATATATATATACCCTTAAATCAAATTCATCTCTTACTGCAAAATATCTGGCAGTAAAAGAAACACCTAACTCTCTGAGATGCTCATCATCACCATCAGAGTGATAAAAATCAGTTTCTCGCAGAGGTATTTTTGGAGTTCTGAAATCATTATCATCAACATAAACAGTGAACTGCATTATATCACCTGCAGCCAAGCGATAGGGATCTTCATATATTTTCCAAAAACTCTGGCCGCTGGCAACTTTTTCTACTTCATGAAAAATAAATGGACCATTTTGGCTTTGTATATCTGCAATAATTGTTACATCCGGCCACTTTGGATTATTGTAATCGTCAAAATATCGTAAGCTCAGTATTATTTCAGTATCAATACCTGCTGAAAAATCTGGACTCGTACTATCAGAACATGACTGGATACTGAGTAATAGTGACGCTAAAAGCAGAAGCAAAATTATTTTTTTCATGGTTCTCCGATTTTAGTTTTGATTTATCACCTTTTATGCTCATCCAAGATGTACTCCTCCCTCTATTTAAAATTATTACTACCTGTATATTTCTGTATACCTATATCAGGACTTCGATCAAAAAGCTGCTTTTTTAAAGATGATACTTCTTTTTTTCTCTCTTAAATAAGAAGACTATAAAAATTTTTTCCGTTATTCACCTGCTTTGAAAAAGCATTACCAGTAACTGCGAAAACTTTTTATTTATTTAAAAAGCGACTTATCGGGCCTTACGGTAATCACCGGCTTCGACACATACTGGGCAACCTTCTCGGCTGTTGAGCCAAGAACCAAATGTGCAAATCCGCTGTGCCCGTGAGTTGCCATTATCAGCATATCAGCACTTTCGGCTGTATATGATTCAATCTCATAATGTGCAGAGATACCTTTCAGAATTTTTGTATTCAGTGGCACGCTCCGGCTGTTTTCTCCATCAGAGATTGTAACCTCATCCTCAAAAACCACACCGCTTCTTTGAACATGTACGGAATCGATACCTTGTTCATCCAAAAACGTGTTCAGCATATCGATCAGGCTTTCATATATCCCTACCAATTCGCCCTTGGATGTTTTCCCGCCAACCGGACTGGTCTTTCCATAAAGCTCAACAACATGCAGCAATGTTAGTTTGGCTTTAAATGTATCAGCAAGTGCTACTGCCATAGGAAATGCAGCAAAAGAAATCTTTGATGCATCTGTAGGGATCACAATATTTTTGATCTTACTCGCATCCAAGCGACCCTCAATCGAAAAGACCGGCACTTTCGATTTTCTGATCACTTTCTCAGTAGTACTGCCTCGCATAAATGAAGTTTCATCTGCGCCTTTAGCACCAATCACTATCAAATCATAGTCGTTCTTAGAAGCGTAGTTAGCAATGGTTTCAGAGGGTTTTCGATCGGTCACAACTTTATATTCCCCCATATTTTTATCCTTCAAATATTGGGTCATTCCTTTCTTAAGTTTATGCTCAGCTTCTTCAAAAACTTTAGGAAATACATCTTTATCAATATCCACAGGCGCACCCAATCGCTTAAGGCTCTCGTTCAGATATTTAACAGTTGGTACAACATGCAGAAAGTCTACTTTACCCCCAAAAATGTCTGCAATTTTTTGAGCTGCCGAATATGCCCCTTCTGCACCTTTAGAGAAATCTGTAGGAACCAAAATTTTATTAAAACGGATCATTGTACCCCTCCTTTGTTAGTTCTTTTGTGTAATAAAA
Organism: Balneolaceae bacterium; assembly: GCA_007126675.1. Taxonomy (GTDB): domain Bacteria; phylum Bacteroidota; class Rhodothermia; order Balneolales; family Balneolaceae; genus SLAU01. The sequence goes on along the minus strand of SLAU01000196.1, from coordinate 9,477 downwards.
AAGTACAAAATAATTGTGAATAGTTTATGTAAATCAATGTAAGCCATAAGCTATACATATTTATGTTTTTCTTAAAAATGAAATAAACCAGATCATCAATAAACCACAAACCATACCAATAATTCCACCGCGAATATCCATGTCATTATCAGCTTTCGGAATAACCGGTTTTGCACTTACCAAATTTCTTGAAACCCTTTCAACTTCTGCTGTCTCATCTACAATATTCTTTATCCGGTAAAACTCAGGCAGGTCGGGCTTTACTTCTCTTTCTTTTAACTCCTGCACCAGCGGATCATTAACAGAAAGTGTTTCAACAGATCGCACAGTATCGTGATATTCGCGCTCCTGATACGGCCATATTACGTAAAGCGATCCCACTAAAAAACCAACAAGTACAAGTATTGTGAAGAAATAATGACGTTTCAAAAACCATGACAGCAACCGCGCAAATAATGCAAGCCCAACCACACATCCTATAAAAAACGGTATCAGATTGATGGCTGCCTCCATTGTATCAGCTGTTCCGATATTTCCAAGCTGGGTTAATATGTAATCATATTTGCGGAGAATCAGCAGAATATAGGAGCCGGATATTCCCGGAAGTATCATTGCACAAATCGCAATGGCTCCGCTAAGCAGCACAAAGAAAAAGGTTTCAGGTGTATCTGCAGGAACAAGTGTCACAATCCAGAAACCGAATACCGCACCTGCTATAAGAGGCAATGCATACTTCCATGTCCAGTATTTGAATGCGATCTCAGCAATTAGAAGAAAAATAGAGCCGACAATTAAACCGAAAAATAGTCCATACACAATTTCAGTGTGTGTAAACATGTAAATCTGCAGGGGGACAATCCTTGTAAAAAACCCTATCGCACCAAAAATACCGATAAACAGAAGCAGCAAAAATTTCCAGTGGAGTATCTGGAAGAGATCTTTAATCTGGAATTTTAGTGCTTTTTTAACCAGCTCGGAGTTTGCACTTTTTATGGCATCGATTAAGCGATAATAGATGCCTGTAATCAGTGCCATTGTCCCTCCGCTAACACCGGGTACAATATCGGCAGAACCCATCAGAAATCCTTTTATGATGATATAAGGAGATTCCCTCCAGCGGGTCAGGTCTTTTTGAGATTCTTTTTCTTCGTTATTGCTCAAGTTTAAAAAATAATTTAATTGTGCCGCTCAAAATGCAGCAAAAGGTTACGGATAGAGTTACTTGTTTGCAACCCTGATACTATACTGATTCACGCTGTCTCTGTGGTAGTGTTTAATAGCCATCGCAAATGAAATTGTTGCAACCGTACTGCACACAATCATCACCATAAAAACAGCTAAAGAAGGTGCGTATGTTCCGGTAAATACCGAATCCATCAGCCATCCTGCGGCAGGTGGCCCTAATCCAAAACCGGCAATGCTTATTACAAACAGGTACAAACCACCTGCAAGGGCGCGTTGTTTTTGGGTAACAAAATACTGGATAAGCGCTGCGGCAACACCGTTATAAGATGATGAAATCAAAACACCGGTTCCGATGAAAAGCAGTGCCCACTGTGCGTCTGAGGTAAATAAGCCAAAGGCATACAATGGCAATCCGCCAAGCGCTGCAACATAACCTGCCCAAAACCTGCGCGATGGTGTAGATGCTGCGAGCTTATCCGAAATTTTTCCCATCAGCATCACAGTTAAAGAAACTCCAAGAATAAACCAGCCGAATTGTGATGTTAGATCAGCCCGGCCAAATACATCATTAAAAATGGTGCCTGCAAATGCCAAAATTGTGTAACCTGTGCAAGCAAGGCATGCAAACCCGAGCAGGTGATATTGTACTGCTTTTTTTCTGAGGATTATCCGCAATTCACTGATTATGGTTGTCTCAAATTCATAATCTCTTTTTTTGATTCGTTCAGGTTCACGAATCAGCCAGGCAGCTATGGGCACAAGAAGCAATCCGGGAATACCTGCCCATATCATTGCCGTTTCCCAGCTATAATGCTGTGCAACCTGGCCCCCAATAAGAAAAGAAAGCCCTACACCTATGAAAATACCACCTGCGTAAATTGAAAATACGGTTGCTCGTTTTTCTGGTGAAAACAGGTCTGCCAGGTAGGAATATACAGCGGGACTTAGCATAGCCTGGCTCAGCCCAACAAACAAGCGGGCAACAATCAGAAATATAAATGAGGTTGCGAATCCGCTAATAACCGTCATAAAGCTCCAGACTGCAAGGCCGGTTATAATCATCCACTTACGTGATGTAAGATCGGCGAGTCTGCCCATCGGAATCCCGGCAACTGCATAAATAAATGAAAATGCTGTTCCATACAACAAGCCTACCTGAAAGTTGCTGAGAGTGAATGCTTCGCGGATATCAACCCCGAGAACAGCAACAATTTGCCGAACAAAAAAACTGTTGATGTAGATGAGCATTAAAAGCAGCAGGATTCCGTAGGCCAGGTATTTCTTCATGCGCCAAAAATAGAAAAAAGTTCTCAGATCTCTTTTTTTGAAACTGACTTTTAAACGATAACTTTGAATTTTACATTAACAGATATGTAAATTCTAAACTGTAAGTAAATCAGGCATTAATTATTACTGATGGCTAAAACCAAGCTTCCGAGAAAAACTTCAGCTCAAAAAAAGCGCGCTGAACAAATTCTCAACGAATTGTATGAATATTACCCAAACCCGCATTGCGAATTAAACCACAGAAATCCGTTTGAGTTGTTGATTGCAACTATATTGAGTGCTCAGTGCACCGATGTTCGGGTGAATAAAGTAACACCCGCTCTTTTCGATGCATACCCTACTCCAGAGGCGATGGCAGAGGCACCACTTGAAGAACTTGAAGAACTTGTTCGCACTACCGGCTTTTACAGAAACAAAGCACTCTCGCTTAAAGAGGCCTCAAAAACAATTGTGGAAGATTTTGACGGAGAGGTTCCCGATACCATGAAAGAACTGCTGACATTGCGGGGAGCCGCCCGCAAAACTGCAAATGTTGTTTTAGGCAACGCCTTTGGAAAAAATGTGGGCGTGGTGGTTGATACGCACGTAAAGCGATTAGCAAACCGATTCGGTTTGACTTCCGAAAAAAAGAACACCGATAAAATTGAAAGACACCTGATGGCGTTGTTTCCTCAGGAAAGCTGGACCGATTTGTCGCACTTGTTAATTCACCACGGACGCAATGCGTGCAAAGCCAGAATTTCGGATCCACCTGAGCACCCGATTTGCATTAAATACGGGAAAAAGTGTGAATGCTGGAAAATGAGAGGTCAGACGAATGAATCCTGAAACGATTTTTAATTCATATAACAGTCCTGTACCGCCGGTTCGCCGCGATCTTGAACTGATACCTATCAATGATAAGGGCAGGGAGATTCTCTACTTCCATGATTCGCTGAAGTACATGGAGCCAAATTTTGCGCTCGATTTACAAGTGCAGCCCATACTTTCACTGCTCACAGGGCGCCACAGCATTGCCCAGATTGCAAACCTTTTAAATAACAGTATTGGCCGGGATGAGCTTCTGAGCTTTATTCAGTTTTTGGATAATCATCTGATTCTTGAAAGCAAGAATTTTAAAAATAACTCTGAAAAATACGAGATAGAGTTTGAAGCATCCGGTGTACGTAAAGCTGCTCTTGCAGGGCAGAGCTATCCGGCTGATCAAAATTCTTACGAGCAGTTTATAAATGAGCTTTTAAATACGCAGGGTAGCCCCGAAGTCCAGCCTAAAAAAGCACTCTTTGCACCGCATATTGAACTTACTATCGGTAAAAACAGCTATTCGCGTGCTTTCTCATCATTAAAAGGTATTGCCCCAAAACGTGTGGTTATTTTTGCTACCGCACATTATGCCGGGTTATACGGATCTCTGTACGACAACTATCCATTTATCGGCACACAAAAAGATTTTGAACTTCCGGGCCGCGTATTCTCCACTGACAAAAAAGTGATGGATACCCTCTATCAAAACTCAGATGCAACAGGATTTACGTTATATGACCGTGCACACAGAATTGAACACAGCATCGAAACGCATCTTGTTTTTCTTGATCAGATCTGGAAGCATTCGTTTGAAATCGTACCTATTCTGATATCGTCATTTGATGAACTTTTTTACAAAAAAAATGGGGATTTGGGATCAAAGCTGAATGCGTTTTCCGATCAGATAAGATCTTTAGATGAAAAAGATACATTTTACCTCATCAGCGGAGATCTTTCGCATATCGGAAAGAAGTTTGGCGATTCTGAGGCGGCATCCCAAATCCGTGAAAAAGCTTCTTTATCTGACCGCAAATTTATCCGGATATCAGAAGAAAATGATGCTGATTCACTGCTGCAACAAATCGGGAGAAACTATGATGCATACAGGGTTTGCGGTTTTTCGCCGCTTCTTACATTCATGAAAGCTTTTCCCGGTATTAAGGGAACTGAGCTCAGTTATGAGTGGTGGGATGAAACCGAGAGGGAAAGTGCTGTTTCTTTTGGAGCGATTGGTTATTGATTTGATGTGAATCTGTTATAAGGATCTGTTTATAATTTTCATCCATCAGCTTAAAGAGGACAATAGTCATTATCACCTTGAGTTCATGCCAAATAATGAAAGCTTTAGTGTAACTCTCAGAGAGTCATCCCCCTGGCAGCCGTCGGTTGACTCCGGCTGCCGTGCCCCCTTCGAAGGGGGACTTTGTCACATTCATTGATATGTCACCTTATATCAAACTTCCCAGGGAAATTCATTTTAATCTATCCTTTCTTCCCTTTCAACAAGAAACAGCGCAACTAATGTAGCGCCAAAGTAAAAGAACGTATTTGCCGTGCCCTGGAATTCGCCCACAAGGCGAAGCCCATAGGCGAGAATCACAAATATGAACAGTGAAACTACGAGTGACGCTTTCAGTAATGTCTTACTGTTTTCACTTAACCATTCCAGTTTGAAAATACTTGCCGCAGCAAGTAAAAAAGCAGCAGCTTCCAAAACAGCTATTGTATAGAACGGCAGAAAAAGATCGCCGGGCAATGAAGCCAGCCAGGTATCGCCGAATTGATTTTTAAAATGATCCGGTATCCCGGGCGGAAACCATTTAGCTATTGCGGCCAAACCAAAAGTCACAGCAATGAGTAATTGAATGGCCAGGAATTTCAGATCTTTAAGGCGGAAATATTTTTTCATCTTTTTAGCAGGAAATACCAAGTTAGCGTGATTGTTCAGACTCAGTAAATAGCAGAACTGCTTAAATCATTCCCGTTTTTAAAGTTTACCTAACAAGCTCCGGAATTTTAGTGACCATACACGCCAAACGGCCTCCCGTACAATTGTTTTCGACATTTTTGAAACTCCCTCTTCTCTTTCTCTGAATATGATGGAAACTTCCTTAAGCGTAAAGCCAGCTTTCCATGCCCTGAAATGAAGTTCAATTTGAAATGCGTACCCGTTTGACCTGATTTTCTGGATATCGAGGTTTTCGAGCACTTTTCGGTGGATACACTTGAAACCGGCAGTTGTATCTTTAACCGGCAATCCGGTAATTGTTCGGGCATACAGATTTGCACCATAAGACAGAATAAGGCGTCTCAGCGGCCAGTTTACGATACTAATGCCTTTGATATACCTGGAGCCGATGGCTACGTCAGCCTCTCCGTTTTTAACGACTGAAATTAGTTTTGGAAGATCATTGGGGTTATGTGAAAAATCTGCATCCATTTCACAGATATATTTATAATCTTTTTCAAGAGCGAAAAGAAACCCTCTTACATAGGCAGTTCCCAAACCCAGTTTGCCTTCCCGTTCAATGATTGTAATCCGGCCGGGATATTCTTCAATTTTTGATTTGATCTTACCGGCAGTGCCATCCGGTGAGCCGTCATCAACGAAAAGCATATCAACCGGTTCACTTAAATCCATAACAATATCGATCAAACGCGAAACATTATGTGCCTCGTTATAGGTAGGGATTATGACAAGTGTATCTGCAGACATGTACTACCTCCCCTTGGCTCTTATCACTGAAAACAGTGTGTTTATCAGGATCTTAAAATCCATCCGGAGCGACATATTTTCAATGTAAAAAAGATCATACTTGGTTTTTTCCATCACATCATCCAGCGATGCATCGTACTTCCATTTAACTTGTGCCCATCCTGTAATTCCGGGGCGGACCCGTAATCTGCGGGTATACATGGGAATCTCTTTCTTAAATTTTTCAACAAAAAATGGACGCTCAGGCCGTGGCCCTACCAGGCTCATTTCACCCTTTAATACATTCACAAATTGAGGTAACTCATCAAGACGAAGCTTTCGCAGCCATCTTCCGATTTTTGTAATACGCGGGTCATCTTCGGTTGCCCAGGTTGGGCCTGTTTGTTCCTCTGCATCCACATACATAGTTCTGAATTTATACATCGTAAAAGGCCGGCCGTTTTTTCCTGTACGTTTTTGAGCATAAATCGCAGGGCCTTCAGATGTTAGTTTTACGGCAATAATTATGGCTATAAAAAGCGGCATAAATAGAACCAGAATTAGTATTGAGAAAACGATATCCATGATACGTTTAACCACTTTTTCCCAAAACGGCATCACATCGGGAGATATTTCGATGAGAGGCAGGCCAAAAATCTGATTTGTTTTATTAAGGCCGCTAACAAGCTGATGAAAATCGGGAAGCAATTTTAAGCGAACACCGGAATGGTTCACATTACCTATAACCCTGATGAGTTCTTCTCTTTTTTCCGGTTCGAGTGCCACAATAATTTCCTGTATGCCCAGCTCTTCAATAATGTCATCTATATTATCAAGATCACCGATAATATCTTCTTCATTTACCTCGCTATACTCAAGTCTGCCGTTTGGAACACTCACATACCCGAGTACCTGCATACCATGTGTTTTATTTCTTAACAGATCTTCGAACACATTAACAGCGGTTTTACCGGTACCAACAATTACGGCCCTGTGCAAACCTTTGCCCCGCATTGCATACATTCTCTGGATACTTCTGATTACAAAACGGTTGATCGTAACCAAGAGCAGTATCAATACAAAATAGATCAGGATATTTTGAAGTATTCCCTCTGGGCCAAAAATTCCGGTCGCAGTAATAAAGAAATAGAGAAATAAGGTACCTAAAACAGAAGCTTTACCCACTTTCAGAAACTCATCGAAACGTGATACCAGGTACATGTGTTTATAGAGTCCTGCAATCAGAAAAACCATCAGCCAATATGCAGAATGAGCAATTACTACAACGGTCAGAGAAATCTGTATCTCTTCAAGAATGATCTGCTGAACCTGCGGCCGGAATGAAACAAAAATAAACCAGGCAAGGCCAATCATCAAAGCATCTAGCAGAGCGGTGAGAAGAATGTCACGATTTCGATTTAATCCAACCAATGAACTATATATATTTGAAATAAATGTGAGTTCGACTTAAGAATTTGTTAAAAGAGTCTGAGACTGTCTAAAAAGGTATTATTCATCAAATTTCGCTTAAATAATTTAGATTTATTCTTCTGACTCACCTTACCTCCCTCTCTAAAAAATAGGGAGAGATTTAATGACTAAATTATTTAAGCTGGTTTATAAATTATTTACTTTTTGGACAGCCTTACTTTAGACTATCGAATTTCAATGATTTTAAATCGAAATCACGTTAATTAATTAAATTGAGCAATGTTACGGTTTATAGCGCAAAATAAAAGCTAAATTTCCTAAAAAACACCCAAAATAATTGTTTACACTCCATAAAACTGATTCATCTACCAAAGCAAGGCTTGGAACTTTAAAAACCGACCATGGTGAAATTCCCACTCCTATTTTTATGCCGGTTGGCACAGTAGGCTCTGTTAAAGCAGTAAATCAAACCGATTTAACAGAAAAAGTGAATGCCAAAATAATACTTGGCAATACCTACCATCTCTATTTGCGCCCGGGAAACCCAATTATAAAGGAAGCAGGCGGACTACACAAATTTATGAGCTGGAATGGCCCTATCCTTACTGATTCGGGGGGATACCAGATTTTTTCACTCTCTGAAATGCGCGATCTGAATGAAAACGGTGCGGTATTTAAAAGCCATTTAGACGGTTCAGAACACTTGTTTACACCGGAAAATGTGGTGGAAACTCAGCGTATTCTCGGTTCTGATATTATGATGATACTGGATGAATGCCCGCCTTATCCTGCAGAATATGATTATGTAAAAAATTCGATGGAGCTTACTCATCGCTGGGCGAAGCGGGGAAGAGAAGCTTTTTTAAACACCAAGCCGCTATACGGACATTCACAAATGCAGTTTGGTATTGTGCAGGGGGGCACATACGAAGATCTGCGAATAGCATCCTCTGAATTTATGAGCAGCCTCGATTTTGAAGGCCTTGCCATTGGCGGTTTAAGTGTGGGGGAACCGTCTGACCTGATGTATGAAGTTACGGATTATAACACCGATCACCTTCCTGCCGAAAAACCGAGATACCTGATGGGAGTTGGCACACCTTCGAATTTACTGAACTGTATCGCTTTGGGAGTAGATATGTTTGATTGTGTGATGCCCACACGCAATGCAAGAAACGGGATGATCTTCACAAGGCACGGAAAAATTAATCTCCGGAATGCAAAATGGAAAAACCATCATCAACCGTTTGATGAAGATTTCCCGTCAGAACTGTGTACACAATATTCAATGAGTTATATGCATCATCTGTTTAAGAGCAATGAAATTCTTGGGCTTGAACTGGCTTCAAAACACAATCTCACGTTCTATTTGTGGCTGATGGAACAGGCCCGGGAGAAAATCAAAAATGATGAGTTTAATGACTGGTATAAAGAAATGGCTGATCAGACAGACCAAAAAATTTAACTCTTAGCACGACTTACCAGACGGCCGGTGATCGATTCGTCTCTCAGAAAAGCTTTAAACAGAATATCGAGATCCAGCCACACCGAATAGTTCTGTAAATAGTAGAGATCAAATTTTTCTTCTTCACTTATTGAAGAAATTCTTTCGGAGTTAATTTGTGAGTAGCCGGTCAGTCCGGTTTTAAAACGCTTATTGCCATTACCTGCATCTTTCTGCGGATATACATCAGAACCTGCAAAACTTACACGCCCGGTTAACACTCCCCAGCTTGCCAGTAACCGGTTGCACCAAACATCGATCCTGCTTTTTGTTTCAAGCAAGTTTAACGACTTATAATTGTTGCCGTCATAAACCGGAATTGAAACCATTGAATCTCTTTTAAAAGGCAGAAAAAATGAAAATGGTGAAAGCAGTAGAACCAGAAACAGGCTCAAGCTAAAATCAAATATACGCTTGGCAAGTTTTTGAACCGGGTTATAGTAGTTCAGATCAAGATCTACCAGGGGCACATCGTCAAGATAGTCTACTTCTGCTTTGCCGAGCATAAAATTCATTTCACCGGGTACAACTTTGATATCTGCATCCGTATTACGAAGAGATTTTATCGAAT
>SLAU01000270.1 GCA_007126675.1 Balneolaceae bacterium | reverse complement strand
CGCTTAAATAATTTAGATTCTTTCTTCTGACTCACCCTATTTCCCTCTCTAAAAAATAGAGAGGGATTGGATGACTAAATTATTTAAGCTGGTTCATAAATTGATTTACTTTTGGGACAGCCTCGTTAGGTTTGGCGGACTATTCGAATTTGGGGTTTCATACAGGTTTATATGATTTGTGGTTTTAATTCGACTCTGTTTATATGATTCGGACTTCCCTAAACACATCATCCTCATATTCACTAAACTCAAATCAACGTTCAATTTTTCCATATCTTTGCATTACTTTTGGTATCCCAAATTTTTTTAATCAATCAGGGTATTTATGCGTTTTGCAGATTATGCAAAAATTTATGTGACAGCAGGAAAAGGCGGCGATGGTATGACCCATTTCCGGCGCGAAAAATATGTTCCTAAAGGCGGGCCGGATGGAGGTGATGGCGGCAAAGGCGGGGATATCATACTAAAAGGCGATGTTCAGCTAAATACACTTTTGGACCTGCGGTACAGAAAATACATTAAAGCAAAGCCGGGTCAGCCGGGTCACACATCACGCAAAACCGGAAAGGACGGAAAAGATGAAATTCTGAATGTACCGCTTGGCACGGTGATATATAATGCCGATACTAAAGAACGAATTGGTGAAATAACCGAAGATGAAGAAGAAATTGTAGTTGCTGCCGGCGGAGAAGGCGGCTTAGGCAACTGGCACTTTAAAAGTGCTACGAATCAAACACCACAGCATTCGCAGGAGGGCAAACCGGGAGAAGAACGGGTTATTGAGCTGGAGCTGAAATTGATTGCAGATGTCGGCCTGGTGGGTTTCCCGAATGCGGGGAAAAGCACACTGTTGTCGGCATTATCAGAAGCGCGGCCAAAAGTGGCAGACTATCCGTTTACAACACTTGAACCAAACCTGGGCGTTGTCACATTTTCGGATTATCGCAGTTTTGTAATGGCTGATATACCGGGAATCATAGAAGAAGCTCACAAAGGAAAAGGTCTCGGTATCCAGTTTTTACGCCATATTGAAAGGAATAACCTGCTCCTGTTTATGGTTTCGTGCGATTCAGATATTGTGGGTGAATACAATGCCTTACTTCATGAATTGAAAGAGTACAGAAAAGATTTACTGGACAAACCCAGAATTCTGGCAATTACAAAAATGGATTTGAAGGAAGGATTTAAACTGGATGAACCTGTTACAGTTGAGGATGATGTGGAAATTGTAGAGATTTCATCGGCCACCGGCCACAATATTGATAAATTAAGGGAAACTATTTGGGCAAAACTGCAAACCGTTGAACATAACGAATCATCATAGATCACTTATCGCGTTAATGCAGATTCCCGGCTTCGGGATTCAAACTGCAAGAAAACTGATTCATAGATCAGGAGTAAAAGATGCTTCTGAAATTTTTGAGCTGCCCGTGAATCAGCTTCTGAAAATTGACGGAATCGGGAATAGTAAAATTAAAGCACTTTCCGATTTCAGTGAATGGGAAAAAGCGGATCAAATCATCAGCAAATCTGAAAAACTGGGTGCTTCATTAATCAGTTTTACGGACCCTGAATATCCGCCTATGCTAAAACAGATTTATGATCCGCCGGTTTTAATCTGGATAAAAGGTGACCCTGCTGCGCTTCAAACGGAAGGCATAGCGGTTGTAGGGACTCGTAATCCGGGAAGGTATGGCAGAGAACAGGCGGAAATCTGGAGCCGGAAAATTATTGAGAACGGTTTATCTGTAAACAGCGGCCTTGCGTATGGAGTTGATTCAGTTGCTCATCGAACCGCGGTAAAAACCGGAGGAAGAACGGTTGGGGTTCTCGGGTCGGGGATCGACTGGATTTATCCCGAGAAAAACAGAAGCCTGGCTTCCGATATGATCAATAATGGCGGAGCAATAATAACCGAGTACCCACCTGGAACAAAACCGGATGCGGTTAATTTTCCTGAAAGAAATAGAATTGTAAGCGGCATGAGCCATGGTGTGCTTGTTGTGGAAAGCGGAATTAAAGGCGGAAGCATGATTACCGCACGAACAGCACTGGATCAAAACCGGGAAGTTTTCGTAGTACCCCATCCTCTCAACTACCTCAAAGGCGAAGGTTGTAATTACCTCATCAGAACCGGACAGGGAAAATTAATTCAAAATTTTCAGGATATCACAGACGAGCTTTCGATTGATGTACACTCTGATGCAAAAGAAAAGAAAACAGATAAAAAAACCTGGTCCGAAATGGATTTGACCGGCGAGGCTGCCTCTCTTTGCGAACTTTTACAAGACAAAAATCTGCACCTCGATGAACTTGCTGAGCTTACTAACAAGCCTGTTTATAAACTGTTACCACTTCTGCTCGATCTTGAAATGCAAGGTGCTGTGCGACAAAAAGCGGGTAAATATTTCGAATTATGTTAACCCGTTGCAAATAATACGTATTTTACTCTCCGAATTATTATTTGTTATGTTAGTTGAATTATGTTCAGAGTTCAGGATGTTATTTTATCAGAAAATATTGCCACTTCGAAATTTGCGTGCGACATTACGCGTTGTAAAGGTGCATGTTGTGTAGTTGGTGATGCAGGTGCTCCGGTTTCGGGCGATGAAATTCCGGTATTACGCAAAGCATTTAGACAGCTGAAAGACCAACTGGAACCGGAGGCTGTAAAAATTGCTGAAGAAGAAGGTGTGGTTGTCGGAAACGGTAAAGATGGATATGAATTAAATTGCGTTGATGGAAAGGAATGCATTTTTGTTCAAAAAGATGAAAACGGAATAGCAACCTGTGCAATTCAAAGTGCGTATTACAAAGGAGAATTTAACTGGGAAAAGCCGTTAAGTTGCCATCTTTACCCGGTGCGCCTAAAAAAAATTGCCGGTATGGAATTTGCAAATTTTGAGTACATACCTGAGTTATGTGCCGCAGGATGTGATAACGGAAAAAAGGAAGGAACCTGGCTGGGCGACTTTCTGAAATCCGCACTGATCAGACGTTACGGATCTGATTGGTATGATGAGTTTACTGAATCTTGTAATGAAATCAGAAGTAAGTAATTGATTAATGCTAAAGACCGGTCAAAATATCAGTCAAAAGCAGCAGCTGCAGCAGAAATTGTCGCCGCAGCAAATTCAGTTTATTAAGCTGCTTCAGCTGCCCACGATTGGCATCGAACAGAGAATAAAAGAGGAAATAGAATTGAATCCGGTACTCGAAGTTGCTGAACCTGAGACACCCGCCGAAGAGGCGGAAGCCAGGCTGGAAGAACCCGATGCAAAAACGGAAGAAGCGGCAGAAACTGAAACTGACGTGGATCCGGTTGACCAAAATGAAGAAATCGACTGGGAATCATTTCTGCATAATACTGAGTTTGATGGAAACTACTACGGCAGCAGCGGTGATGATGATTGGAGGGATCTGCCGAATCCATATCATGAATCACTTTTAGAGGAACTTGAAAATCAGGTAGCACTTCTCGATTTCAATGATGAAGAAAAGTTGATTGCCGATCAAAT
>SLAU01000335.1 GCA_007126675.1 Balneolaceae bacterium | reverse complement strand
TGTGTAACTAAAACTCATTGTTATGGCATCCTGGATTTGGGTACTGATTCCACTGGTCGCAATTATTGGTGCGTATGTAATTGATTACCAAAAGAATAAGCTGAAATGGCAAAATCAAACAAACAGCAACGAAGCTGAGATTGAAGAACTCCGAAAATTGATGAGCCAGATAAAAAGGCGGGTGGAAAATCTTGAAGCTATTGCTGTTGATGAAACCGGCACAATGAATCCGATTGATATTGAAATGCGTGATTCAATCAAAAAAGAAAATCAAAGAACCGTTGCAGAAAAAGCAAAAAATAAAGGTGGATAAATATGTATGGTGAAGATGTTGCAATTTTAGGAATCATTTTTGGGAGTGTAATAGCTATTGTTTTTATAGGTGTATTGGGAAGCATTATTAAGACAGCTATATCACGAAAATCGGGTGATATTACTGAGAACAAGGAGTTTTTAGCTGCTCTGCGTGAATTTAAAGAAAAAACCGACCGACGATTGTCAAATCTTGAGGCTATTGTTAGCGAAGAAAAAGCTGACGCTTCAAAAGTTTCAAAATCATCCACACCCAAAAAAGAAACTTCAAAATCGATAGAAATTGAATTGAGTGAAGAAGAAGACAAGGGTAAGGGCGATTCCGGAAAACTGCGCAACATGTTAAATCAATAACTGTTATCTTTAAAAGATCACAACAGACAGGCGGATTTAATCATTATGAAACTTACAGCTCTTGAAATTAAGCAACAGCAATTTGAAAAATCACTGCGCGGATATGACCCGGCCGAAGTACAATCCTTTTTAAGCCTTGTATCCAGTGAATGGGAACACATGGTTGCAAAAATGCGGGAGATGGAAACGCAGGTTGAAAATCTGAATGCAAAAATTAAACATTATGAACGGGTAGAAGAAGCTTTGCACGAAACGCTTCAAACGGCTAAAGATTCCGCAGAGCACAAACTTGTTGGAGCCAAAAAAGAAGCGAAAAGTATTGTTGAAAAAGCAGAAATCGAAGCTAACTCCATCATACGTGAAGCCAGCCAGCAACGGCAGCAAATCCGGCAAAGTATTTTAAGACTGCTTGACCGGCGCGAAGAAATGATCGGAAATATTAACTCTTATCTGGAACACGCCCAGGAATCATTGAAAAACTTCAGTAAAGATGAGGCTTCTCTATTTTCTATCCCAAAAGAAGATTTTCAAAACAATGAAAATCATTACAAAAGGAAGCCGGAAGAATATAATCAGGGAGAACCTTTACCTCCGGGAGCCGAAAATCTTGACGATATAATTGATGAATTTGACTAACTAACCTTTTCTGATTGAATGAATTACGATACAGTTGAACAGTTTCGGAAAAAACGCGACGAAGCTCTAACCGTTATTCAGGAGCGCACGGATCTGCGGCCAAATTATATGTTAATCCTCGGAACCGGGCTTGGGCAGCTTGCAGATGAAATGGATATAACCGTAACCATTCCATATGATGAAATTCCACATTTCCCCACATCAACTGTAGAAAGCCATGCCGGAAAACTATTATTCGGTACCCTTGGCGGTAAAGAAATTGTTGCTATGCAGGGGCGCTTTCATTTCTATGAAGGCTACACCATGCAGCAAATTGCTTTTCCAATTCGTGTACTGAAAGCAAACGGAGCCGACACCCTGTTTGTAAGTAATGCCTGTGGCGGAATGAATCCGAATTACTCTCGCGGCGACATCATGCTTATATGCGATCATATAAACATGCTGGGTGATAATCCGCTTATGGGGCCAAACGATGATGAACTTGGCCCGCGCTTTCCCGATATGAGCGAACCATACAGCGAAAGGCTGATGGATATTGCTGAAAATATGGCGCTCGAAAACAATATTCCGATGCATAAGGGAGTTTATGTTGCCCTTAGCGGCCCAATGCTCGAAACCAAATCCGAATACCGTTATCTGCGTCAGCTGGGTGCAGATGTAGTAGGCATGAGCACTGTACCGGAAGTCATTACAGCTGTTCACATGGGAATGGAAGTAATGGGAATGTCAGCAATTACGGATGAATGTTTTCCAGACGCTCTTGAGCCTGTAGAAATGGAGGATATTTTAGAAGCGGCAGGAATAGCGGAACCTAAAATGACCCGGGTGATCGTAAGCACCCTCGAAAAATTATGATCGGATTGATACTATTTTTTGATTTTAAAAAATAGTATTTTTCATCGATATAGATTCAGGTCAGATTGATAAACTTTAACCCAATTCAGCAAGAACCTGCATGAGTATAGATGGTTTTGATGATTATAATCCCATTTGGAATGAGTATCAATGGGAGGCTCACCTAAACGAGATAGAAAAAAGAAGCGAGCAATTACGCCGATTCATTACTTCCGATCCCAAAAGAAATGTGCCCAGGTGGATTTCTTTACTTGAAGAAAGTATGGACGAAATGGATGCGGTAGAAGCGTTTATTGAAGAGGAACTCTTACTTGATGAAGCCTATTTTCCCGACGATGAAGATGACTGGGACGATGAGGATGATGATTTTGATGATGACTTCTTCTTCAGTCATGAAGATCTTCCCTATATGGATTTTGATGATGAAGACGATGACTTCGACTATGGCGAAGAGTGGAAAGAAAACAGCACAGACTACACATATTCTGAATACGGCTCCATCGAAAATCTGAAAGTTTACAAAGAAGCTTTAAATCTTGCTGTTGATGTGCTTAAATGGGGTGAATCAATCCCTCATAACCTGCAGCATAAAAATGTGCACGATTTTGTAAGCAACATACTTAAAATCGGCGCAAAACTTGCCGGCGGTTACTCATTCGGATTTGAGCAGGATGTAATTGGCGGAAACATCGCTTACACTAAAAAAGCACTCTATAGTGCAAATGACGGACTAAGATATTTGCACAAGATAAAAGATGAGCCGTTCATTACTCCGGCAGTTTATGCCTCTTTTCACGAACGGCTTTTCGAGATCCGAAATGATATCGGCGTTTATGTTCAGGAGCTGAGAGATCGTTTCAACTTCGGAATTGAATAAAATTTATTATTCATCCTCCCATATTTTCACAACTCTTTCGCCGTGAGAATTAATGGAACCGCGAAACATGCCGGTTGTATTCATATCCATAACGATATTGCCGTAACTGTCTACAGCTATAAAACCAGCATCTCCCGGCTGCAGCCTTTCGGTAAGTACAAAATTAACGGCATCCTGTAGTGAATAACCGCCAAATTCCATCAGGTTAGCGATTGTGTTCGCAGAGACCTGCTCCATAATGCGCTCTCCCCAGCCTGTTGCTGAAATTGCAGCAACGTGATTAGCGAAGGTCCCCGAACCGATTATAGGCACATCACCAACACGGCCAAACTGCTTGTTGGTCATTCCACCGGTTGACGTTGCTGCTGCAAGATTTCCGTCTTTATCAATTGCCACCGCACCCACAGTTCCAAATTTGTTATCTGTGATATAGCTGTAGGGATCGGTTTTAACAGGGATGTTTAAATCTGACTGCTCCTGGGCCT
>SLAU01000361.1 GCA_007126675.1 Balneolaceae bacterium | reverse complement strand
TTGCATTAATGCAGAAGATCGGAAATCATTACGTCGCTAAATCAAAAATCATTAAATCAAATGTTGAGAACATGGGATAGATTGGAGGGTTCATTTAACGATTTTAGAGATTTTTGATTTCGGATGTAACGAATTAATAAATATTGCCAGTTTGTACAGTTTTTTGCGCGTATAGAGTAAAAGGGTTCTCGTAGAGTGCCGCTGAGAAAAATTCTGTGCAACACTCATATGTCAGAATCACTTTTCCTACGATGCAGTGAACGCACACAGGTTGCATATAAACACATAACAGGAGCATCCATGAACGCAGAACAATGGAAACAAGTCAAAACCCTTTTTATAGAGTTTGTAGATCTGGAACCGGAATTGAGAACAGAGCGTCTCGAATCGGTTAAAACTAAAGATCCTCTCCTATACGAAGAGCTCCTTTCCCTCCTGGCGGCTGATTCGATGGAAACCTCCCTTCTTGATGGTTTCGCTGTTGAACAAGTAGACTTATCAGATATGAATCTGCTCGAAAGCGTACAAATTGGCCCTTTTCAGATCGAAAAGCAGATTGGATCGGGCGGCATGGGCAATGTGTACCTTGCGCATCGAACCATGGGTGGGTTTGAGCAGACTGTTGCCCTTAAACTTATCAAATACGGTATGGGCACGGAACCGGCTATCAGCCGGTTTATGGCTGAGAGAAGTATTCTGGCTCGGCTTCAGCATCCAAATATTGCAAGACTTATCGACGGCGGAATTACTGATGAAGACCGCCCCTGGTTTGCCATGGAATATGTAGATGGTGAAACCATAGTCTCATACTGCCGCCGTATGAATCTTCCCGTTAAAAAACGCCTGAGGCTGTTTTTAGACATTACAGAGGCGGTTCAGTATGCACATAAAAACCTGGTGATTCACCGCGATCTGAAACCGGGAAACATCATGGTAACAGGAGACGATGAAAAACCCCGGATAAAACTGCTTGATTTTGGGATTTCCCATATTCTTGAAGATTCGGATACTGAACAATCGGGCTCAAAAGCGATGACACTCGCCTACGCTTCGCCCGAACAGCTCAATGGAGAGTCTCCTTCCACCTCAACCGATATCTACAGTTTGGGGGTTGTGCTTTTTGAGTTGATTACAGGATGCCACCCAAATGAGAAGCACAGGCCGAAAGAGTGCAGGCCGGAACCGCTTCACCGCGAATTGAAAGCGATTTGCGATAAAGCGATGCATCCCGATCAGGCGGAACGTTTCGGGAACGCTTCAGAACTGGGTGACGAAATCAGGGCTTGGCTTGAAAACCGCCCGGTGCCATCGTATTCAACCAGGCCTGCTTATCGGCTAAATAAGTGGAAAAACCGCAACCTTGCAGCATCTTTTACCGCAATTTTCGCTCTTGTCACTATTGTAATACTTGTGTTTGTTTATACGCAGGAATTAAAACGTGAAACCGAACGCGCCCAAAATGAAGCGTATCGCGCAACACAGATTGCATCGGTACTCGGGAGCTCTCTCCGTGCGATCGATCCTATGCAGAACCGCGGTGAAGAACTAACTGCACGCGGCATGGTGGATATGAGCACATCATATATCAACAATCAGCTAAAAAACGATCCGAGAACACGTGCCGAACTGCTCATTATGATGGCCGAGATTTATGCAAACCTGGTTGTATATGATGTGGCCGACTCTCTTTCTGCTATTGCCGTGGATCTCCATCAAGCTATACAGGATACCACCTCCTTTGCCTACATCAACATGCTGGCCGACCGCTCCATCATCCTTGACAAAGCCGGCAAATATGACGAAGGACTGGACATGATACACCATGCGATCGATCTTGCCAACCGCTACCTGGAGCCTAACGGTCTTGAGTTTGCAAGTGTAAACCTCGACTATACCTATCACCTGGATGTCAACCAGGAGTACGCCATGGCCGATTCCGTTTTGATGCTTGTTCAGCCTATCTATGAGAGAAACCGTGAAGAAGCAGGCGAAACCTATGATGATTATATATTCTACCTGGGTACGAACTATCGGCGGACCGGTGATTTTGAAAGGGCTGAAGTATATCTTTTCCGGTCACTTGAACTGAGCCGTGCCCGCTATCCGGGCATCCATGAGCAAATTGCCTCAACCCTTAACCACATCTCCAGCCTCTACCAGAATATGGGCGAATACGGCAAAGCTCTTCCCTATGCCATTGAGGCGCATGAAATGCGGCTGGAGATTTTCGGCCCAAGTCATCTCAATACCATTGCAGCCCATGCGAATACCGCACGAACTTACCTGGGAGCCCGAAGGCTTGAAGAGGCGGCCGAAACGTACAGCGATGTTCTGGCTTTATTCAGAGAGGAATACGGAAACGATAATTTCTACATATCAGGACTGTTGGGGAATACAGGGCTGGTATATCTGCAAATGGAAGATTATGAACGGGCCGAATCCTTTCTGCGTGAAAGTGTTGAACACAGCAAACGCTTGTTGCCGGCCGATCACATCCGTCATGCCCCCCCGCTGAGAGGCCTGGCCGATGCACTGCGCAGTCAAAACCGGTTAGAAGAAGCTCTTTCCTATGTCGAGCGGGCTTATGAATTACAATCCTCACTGCCTGATGACAATACCTCGTTGAATCTCACACGCTTCACCCTCGGCCTCTGTCTCTGGAACCTGGATCGTCGTGACGAAGCCGACCCTCATCTGCGCGGGTCACTTGCCTATTTCCAGGCACAGCCCGAACGGTATCAGGCTCAGATTGATGAGCTTCTTGCACTTGGGTTTTGATGAACGGTTAACATCATCAGGCCGATAATATCAATATTCAGAATTCAGAGATTTAATCAGAGGTGATGAAACGTGCGTGACGTTTTTTATCGGGAAAAAAGAATTCCAGCCCAGGGTGTAATTTCATTGTCGGTGATGGTGACGTTGATATCCATTGGCGTGTAAGAATATCTTATGCATTACCTGAATTAATAATTGCACGCCTAATAGATTGAGATATAGATACTTACAGCTGTAAAACCTAATGCTATTCATTTGGTATTATAAATTAAATATGCTATTTAGTATGCAGACTCATTATCAAGTCTCAATCCTTTGCAAGGCCGATTGTTTAATAGCTGAGAGATTTTATGGTGTTCACACTAATTGACATTCATCAATCTCTTTATATATGGATCAAATAAAAGCTACTATTCCAGCACTATTCTTTTCTTTTTTGTTACTGTCGATTTCCGGCACAGCATATTCGCAAAACAATAATCCGGGAGACTTAATTTGGAGTGTTGAATTTGAGGAAAACGTTAGAGAAGCCTCACCAACCGTTGTTGATGGCGTTGCCTATATCGCCGATTCGAACACTATTTATGCTATTGACATCTCAAATGGGGATATAATCTGGGATACTGAACTGAGTATCTCCACCAGAGAAAGCCCCGCTGTAGTAAATGGAGTGCTCTACATCGTCGGTTTTAACCAGGTGGTTTATGCTTTAGATATTACAGATGGTTCTATCATCTGGACTCAGGATTT
>SLAU01000043.1 GCA_007126675.1 Balneolaceae bacterium | reverse complement strand
TTCCACCAGATGGGGTCAATGGCCGGGAACTACATCTCCCGGTTTCTTAACACACTTCCCAAACAGCCTGCATATACCCGTTTTAATGATTCCGTTGATAAATTGGTATCGGAACCGATCGAAGAACATCCCGGTGAATTTGATAAACTGCTGAAAATAGTGGAGGAAGAGATCGTACCTCCGGGTCTTAACCCTGCTTCCGGAGGCCACCTGGGTTATATTCCCGGCGGCGGGTTGCCGGTTAGTGCACTGGCTGATTACATCGCCGCAGCTACAAATCCTTATGCAGGTGTTTACTTCTCCTCACCCGGTGCGGTTAATATTGAAAGAAGATTGATATCATGGATGGGAGAGCTTCTTGGTTATCCGGAAACATCCGGCGGTTATCTTTCATCGGGCGGAAGCCTGGCTAACCTGACCGCAATAGTAACGGCCCGTGAATCTTGTAAGATCAAACCATCCGAAATCGAACGAACTGTGGTTTATCTTACGAATCAAACTCATCATTGCGTGGACCGTGCCCTGAATGTAGCAGGGCTCAAAGATGCAATTCGCCGCTATATTCCCATGGATGACCGGTTCAGGATGCAAACAGATGAACTTCGGGAACAAATCACCGAAGACAAAAAAGCCGGGTTGAATCCCTGGCTGATTGTTGCATCGGCCGGCACCACCGATGCCGGAGCTGTTGATCCGCTTGATGAAGTTGCAGAAATCGCAGAACGGGAATCACTCTGGTTCCATGTGGATGCAGCTTATGGCGGTTTTTTCTTGCTCACGGATCAGGGGAAAAAAATGCTGAAAGGAATTGAGCGCTCCGATTCTGTAGTTCTTGATCCGCATAAAAGTTTATTTATTCCTTATGGTTTGGGCGCTCTTGTTGTACGTGATAAGAAAAAGCTGGCTGATGCACACAGTTACCACGCTGATTACATGCAAGATACAAAAGAGCAGATTTCAGTATTGTCGCCGGCTGACCTCTCTCCTGAATTAAGTAAACATTTCCGGGCTTTACGGCTTTGGCTGCCTCTGAAATTACATGGCGTAGCCGCTTTCCGTGCCGCACTCGAAGAAAAGTTGCTTCTTGCCAAATATGCCTGGCAAAAACTGAATGAAATGGACAATTTTGAAACCGGTCCGGAGCCTCAGTTGTCTGTATTCATGTTCAGATTTAATCCCGGTAAAGGTGATATCGATAAGTTAAATAAAGAGCTTCATAAAGCAGTAACCGATGACGGACGAGTCTTTTTCTCTACAACAAAATACAAGGGCAACTTTGTTCTTCGAATGGCGATTTTAAGTTTCAGAACTCATAAACATACCATCGATTTGACTCTGAATATTATTCGTGAAAAAGCCAATAAACTAATGAGGGACAAACAAAAGTAAGTCAGTTCAATTAGTATTAGTAAAATAATCTGTTTGAAATACTTCCCTCCTTTACTATAATCAAATTATCTGAAACTGAGACTGCATGTATTCCGTCTAAGAAGTGAACTGACAAATCAAACAACATGGCTTCTGTATGAACATCAAAAAAATTATTCTCTACTCATTAGCTGTACTGCTACTTCTGTTTGGAATCTGGGGCTACAAATTAATCTGGGGAAAGCCTTTTAACATCGATCACTTTTTTGAGCGCTACCTGATTGGTGCTGCTATGCATGAACCGGAGTTACTGACCATGGTCGGCATTATCGATAATAGCATGCTTGATTTCCACAGTGATAAATTAAGCGATGCATCCCCTGCGCATACTATCAGAATGTATGAACGCGACCGCAAATATCTTGATATGCTTGGCAGATACAACCGCGACAGGCTGAGCGGACAAAAAGCGATCAGTTACGATATGGTTGAGTGGCTGCTTGAAACTAACACGGAAGATCAGCGCTGGCTCTTTTATAACTACCCGGTTAATCAAACGTTCGGAGTGCAGAGTAACCTTCCTTCGTTTCTGACCACACATCACCAAATTATTGATGAAAAAAGTGCAGAAAATTATATCAGCAGGCTCAGGGCAACCGAAAAGAAATTTGAACAGGTTGGTGAATCTATTCAGTACCGCGCTGACCGAGATATAATTCCACCACGATTTGTATTCGACCATGTACTGAAAGAGATGAGAGATTTTATTGGTCAACCGGTGAATGAAAATCCGCTATACGAAAACATTGAATCGAAACTGAATGATCTTGAAGATATGAGTGATGATGTTCGGGATCGCCTGCTGGCTGAGGCTTACAGTGCTATCGAAAATGAAGTAACAAACGGCTACAATCACCTGATCGATACCATTGAAGAACTGTATCCCTATACAGGAGATAATGCAGGTGTTTGGGCACTTCCGCACGGTGACCAGTTTTATCGCTACATGACCCGAATGCACACCTCACTGGATATAACACCGGAAGAGGTTCATCAGATAGGCCTGCAGGAAGTTGAACGAATTAAATACGAAATGTTTGAGCTGTTTGATGAAATCGGCATATGCGGAGAAACTGTAGCGGAGAGATTTTCCGTACTGGATGAAGATCCTGATATGTTTTATCCGGATACGGCCGGAGTCCACGATCAGATCATCGCCGATTATATGGAGCAGATTGAGTATCTGTATGAAAAAACATCACCCCTGTTTAAAAGAACACCAGAAGCCCCGGTTGAGGTGCGCCGTGTGCCAGAATATATGGAGGCCACTTCGCCGTTTGCCTATTACAACATTCCCGCACTGGATGGCAGCCGGCCCGGTATCTTTTTTATCAATCTTCGATCTATTGATGAGATCACTAAATATGGAATGATGACACTTAGTGCCCATGAAGCGGTGCCCGGACATCATTTTCAGCTCGCCCTTGCGCAGGAGATCGAAAACGTGCCTACCATCCGTCGCCTCTATCCTTTTACCGCTTACACCGAAGGCTGGGCACTTTATACCGAATGGCTGCTGGATGAAGTTGGTGTTTATGATGATGATCCCTATGGCAACCTTGGGCGCTTGCAGGCAGAGATGTTCCGTGCTGTTCGCCTTGTGGTTGATACCGGTATCCACGCCAAACAGTGGACACGCGAAGAAGCGATCGATTATATGTACGAAAATACCGGAATGGGTATGACCGATGTAACCGCAGAAATTGAACGCTATATCGTGATGCCCGGCCAGGCACTGGCGTACAAAATCGGGATGATGCATATCCAGGAATTACGGGCAAGAGCAGAAGATGAGCTGGGTGATTCATTTGATGTCGCAGAATTCCATGATGTAATCCTGATGAATGGAAGCCTGCCGCTCGAGATTTTGACAGGCGTTGTTGAAGATTGGATTGCTGAAAAAAGAGATTAAATCGAGCAACCACAAAACGTCCCATCCGGGACGTTGGATATCTGATGCACCATTCGGTGCTACCAACAAAGCGTCTCGCTGAGACGCAATTAAGTGGAAAGATTCTAATTAATCGTTCAATACAATCAAAAAGGAGAACTACCAACATCATTCCTCACTGAGACGTGTTAGAATGGAGAATCTAATCAGAC
>SLAU01000131.1 GCA_007126675.1 Balneolaceae bacterium | reverse complement strand
TTCTTCCGCACGCTTAAGGTCATATAGGTTACGCCCATCAAACACTACCGGAGATTTCATCGATTTTTTGAAATTATCCAGATGAGGCCTGCGGAATTCGTTCCATTCAGTACAGATTACAAGGGCATCAATATCATCCAGTACGCTGTCTCTGTCGCTCATAAACTCGGTGCTTTCAAGCGTTTCGTCACTGGCTGCTACTTTAAAAGTCTCCATTGCTTCCGGGTCGTATGCTTTCATTTTTGCACCGAGTTTGGCAAGCTCGTGTGTAATGAACAGTGAAGGTGCTTCACGAACATCATCCGTTTCCGGCTTAAAGCTAAGCCCCCAGATTCCCACGGTTTTTCCATTTAAACCTTCCACACCATAATATTCCTTCATTTTCTGAACGATCGATTTTTTCTGGAACTCATTAACTTTCATCACTGAATCCAGAATGCGGAACTCATAGCCATATTCACCGGCAGTGTGGTGTATGGCTTGAACATCTTTCGGAAAGCAGCTGCCTCCATAACCGATCCCGGCAAAAAGAAATCTTTTTCCGATTCGTGAATCGGTTCCGATTCCCCTTCGAACATTATCTACATCAGCCCCAACTCTTTCACAAATATTGGCAATTTCGTTCATGAATGTGATTTTTGTAGCCAGCATTGCATTTGCAGCATACTTGGTAAGCTCAGAGCTTCTCTCATCCATCACAATAATCGGATTACCGCTTCGAACAAAAGGTTCATACAATGCAGTCATTAATTCAGCTGCACGTTCACTTCTTGTACCTACAATTACTCGTTCCGGCTTCATGAAGTCTTCTACAGCCGCACCTTCACGTAAAAATTCCGGGTTTGACACCACATCAAATTCTGCATCGGTTTTTTCTGCAATTTTATCACGTACCCTATCAGCCGTACCAACAGGTACTGTACTTTTATTTACAATTACCCGGTATTCTCCATACTTATTGAACAGGTCACCCAGTTTTTCGGCTACATCCAGTACAAAACTCAGATCAGCCTGCCCATCTGCGCCGGGCGGTGTTGGAAGACAAAGCAAAATTACTTCCGATTTCTTAAACGCTTCTTCAAGATTATTCGTAAAAAGAAGCCGCTTTTCCCGGATAGCCCGATCAAATACCCGGTTTAATCCGGGCTCATAGATAGGTACTTCACCGTTTCGCATCCTCTCAATTTTGTTCTCATCAACGTCCACACAAATCACGTCATTACCGCTGTCAGCAAAACAAGTTCCTGACACAAGACCCACATATCCGGTACCAATCACTCCAATATTCATAGCTATTTATCTTTCTATTTTTTTGATTTCTAGTTCAAGTGTACCTGCAGGGACTTTTACTTTGGCCACATCTCCAATCTCTTTTCCGAGGATGCCCTGACCAATAGGAGAATCGACTGAAATTTTCCCTTTTTTAAAATCCGCTTCATCTTTTGATACAAGCGTTAATTTCATCTCCTTATTCGTTTTTTTATTCAGCATCGTTATTGTAGAAAGGAGGTATACTTTTGAGGTATCGATATCTTTATCATCCAGAATTGTAGATGTTGCCAATGTGTTCTCAAGCTCAGCAATCTTTTTTTCGAGATGCCCCTGTGCTTCTTTGGCCGCATCATATTCTGCATTTTCGCTTAAATCGCCTTTTGCACGTGCTTCTGCAATCTCTTCTGCAATCTCTTTTCTGCCGCGTGTCTTAAGGTCTCTCAGTTCTGCGTCCATTTTCTCATAACCTTCCCTGGACAGGTAGTTCTTTTTGCTCATACTTCTGTTTAAGATTTGTCTTTATTTAAAAATAAAAAAAGCAGTTTTCATAAACTGCCGTATTGATCATAAATTGTAATATTTTTAGTCTTATAAAATAGGGGGATATTCACTGTTTCCCAACCTTAATTTTCACGAAACCGATCTCGCATTCGTTTGAAAAAACTCACAACAAAACAGATCCTTCAAAAAAACTTAAAACGCAGCTCACCACTGCGTAACAATTTCAAATTATGGATGCATAACATACGAAGCCTGCATAATGTAGGTTCCGCATTCCGAAACTGTGACGCATTTGGGGTGAACGAGTTATGGCTGTCAGGCTATACACCCATCCCGCAGCGACCTGAAATTACTAAAACGGCAATTGGAGCTGAAGAGCATGTTAGTTGGAAACAAGTTCAAAGTCCGGCTGATGCTATCACCGATCTTAAAAAAAACGGGTACACACTCATCGGTTTAGAACAAACAGATAGCAGTATTTTGTTAAATGAATTTGTACCGGAATCTGATAAAATTTGCCTTGTTGCAGGAAATGAAGTAACCGGTATCGATGAAGAACTGCTGCCCCATATCGATATATTTGTGGAAATACCACAATTTGGAATGAAACACTCGATAAATGTGTCGGTGGCTTCGGGAATTGCTCTCTATAGTTTTATGGATAAATTTTTGAAGTAAAGAGGGTTCCCGTTCACAGGTATTAATAAACTTTCACTTTTAAAATGGCTTTATCTATTAGTAATTTAATGCACTACCCGTTATTTTCGCAGCCCTCTATAAAACTCAAAATCATTCATGAGTAAAAGAATTTTAGTAACATCTGCTCTGCCATACGCAAATGGCCCAATTCATCTTGGGCATCTTGCAGGAGCATATTTGCCGGCAGATCTTTATACACGTTTTCAGCGAATAAATAATAAAGATATCATCCACATCTGCGGCTCCGATGAACACGGAGTTCCAATAACAATTGCAGCTGAAAAAGAAGGCATCACCCCACAGGAAGTGGTGAATAAGTTTCATACTGCCAATAAAGCCGTATTTGAGCAGTTTGGAATACATTTCGATTATTACGGACGAACCAGCTCCGAAACACACCGGAAAACTTCTCAGGATTTCTTCACGAAATTGCATGAACAAGGAGTATTCCGCCGGAAAACCGAAGAGCAGCTTTATGACGAAGATGCCGGTATGTTTTTACCTGATCGCTATGTGAAAGGCACCTGCCCGGTCTGCAGTTATCCCGAAGCTTATGGTGACCAATGTGAAAAGTGCGGATCATCCCTCTCTCCTACCGAACTGATCGATCCGGTAAGTGCCATTACGGGCAATAAGCCGGTTCTCAAAAAAACAGAACATTGGTATCTGCCTCTTGGCGATTTCCAGGAAAAGCTGGAGAAATGGATTGATTCCCGTGAGAACTGGAAACCTAATGTAACAGGACAGTGTAAAAGCTGGCTCGATGCCGGCCTGGGCGACCGTGCCGTAACCCGCGATTTAACATGGGGCGTGCCCGTGCCGTTGCCCGAAGCAAAAGGAAAAGTGCTTTATGTATGGTTCGATGCACCCATTGGATATATAAGTGCAACAAAAGAATGGGCTGAAGAAAAAGGTAATCCGGATCTTTGGAAAACGTATTGGCAAGATGAGGATACTTCACTTATCCACTTTATCGGAAAAGATAACATCGTTTTTCACTGTATCATGTTTCCTGCAATGCTGATGCAGCATGGTGATTACGTTTTACCTGAAAATGTACCGGCAAATGAGTTTTTAAATT
>SLAU01000010.1 GCA_007126675.1 Balneolaceae bacterium | reverse complement strand
GGAGAACACGGAATTCACTGAATTGCCCGTGCTTTAAAACAATCCAGGAAAATAGTTGATGCATCGTCTATGTCAGAAAACGATGTTTTTTTAAGCAGATGAGAGGGTTTTTATTGTATAAAATCACTTTTTTATCAGAGATCTTTCCTAATAGTCGCTCTAAAAATACTTATTTGGATCTAGGTAAATCCCTGACCTGCATCAGGGAATCCCTTAAGCTTCAATCAGATCAGAACTGCTTAATTGAGAGTAAATTATTACTCATATTTGTGGTGTTGAAAATTCAACTGATGTAAAAGTGACATTTTAACTGTTGAAAAAAGACAAAAATAAATTAATAAATAAATTTAGGATTATTATGAAACTAAAGATAACTGCAATAATAGCTGCATTACTCACATTGGGCTTATTTATTGGAGAAGCCGATGCACAGAAACCAGATTTTGACCGAAAAGGTATTGAAGTAGGGTCTACCGATAACCTGACATTTACTATGGGGCTCCACTCCGTTGGCCGGGTTCAGGTTTTAAGCCAGGACAACACTCGAGTTTGGGATGGAAGCGATTGGATAACACCAGACAGTAATCTGCATGGTATGCAGACTTCTTTTGCAAATCTCGAATTTTTAATCACCATCGGAGACAACGATATCGATGTATTTTTTGATGGCCTTCTGGGAACTCAAAGACACCCAAGCAGATGGTGGGGTAACCATGGATACATGTATATCCGAAGCATACCGGGAAATTCCTTTTTAACCGTTCTTAATCCACTTTTAGAGCATATCGATATTAAAGCCGGTAACTTTAATGTAGATTTTGGCGAACACCAATATACACGTTCAGTAAATGCCGATGTTCACCGAAACCCATTGGTTGGTAATCCGGTACTTTCACCTATTGGAACAGAGCCTGGAATGGAAATTATTCTTGACAAAAATTCATTCGGCCTTATGGTAGGTACGGGTATAGGTGCACCTGAGCAGGATTTTCAGGAAGCCAGAAAATATTCATTCCGATCGAAACTTTGGCTGGATGCAATTGATGGCGTGTATCTTTCAGGATCATTTTATACGGTAAATCACGATCAGGAAGCGAATCGTGGTACAAACTTATTCCGAAGAGAGAGGCACGGATCTTCTTACGGTGCTGTTTGGAATTTAAATAATGACGACGGCGGATCGGGTGAAGGTCCTGGCCAGGTACGCCCGGGTAACGGACGTGAATTAACAGCATGGGAAATTAACGGTATCTTTACCCCATTTGATGGCAACAAGATTTCGGCTTTCTTTGGTCAGGGCAGCGATTCAGGACCCGATCCGGACGTTTTTGGAGAGGGAATTGGCGATGAAGAGTGGACTTACTACTCATTAGAAGCTCAACAGTTCTTAAACGATAATTTCTACCTGACGGCACGATACAGCAATGTAGATTATAGTAAGTTCCTGACAGATGATAATGATGGAAACGTGTCAAGAATTCAAGCCGGATTCGGAACATTTGTCACAGATAATATTCTTCTGAAAGCTGAATATGTATATCAAAAAGCATCTGGTTTTAATGAAGGTACAACCGGAGTAGTAACCAGTGTGGATGTTGGTCAAGAACCTACTTTCAATGGCCTGATGCTTGAAGTTGGTGTTAGTTTCTAAATCTAAATTCAAAGAGCAGTGATGATAAGCTGCTCTTTTAAAAATCTATTGTTGTTTGTTGTTAATAGGTGATAGCAATAAAAAACCCTGTGGAGATTTCTTCACAGGGTTTTTTAGTTTGATGATCAGTACATTTCAAACCAATCTACAGTAACAATCACCTATAAATGAAAGCCACAGTTATCGGCTGCGGAATATCCGGACTTTGTTCGGGAATACGTCTCCTGGAAGCAGACTTTGATGTACAGATCATCGCAAAAGAGCTGCCGCCAAACACCACTTCTGATGTGGCTGCGGCAATCTGGTATCCCTATCGCTGTTACCCCGAGGAAAAAGCACTCCACTGGGGAAAGCAAACTCTTGAAACCTGCTATGAGCTGACAAAAGCTCCTGATACCGGAGTTTCGATTGTGCAGTTTACAGAATATTTACCGGAGCCCTCACCGGATCCCTGGTGGAAAAACGCTGTAAAACAGTTTCGCAGGGTAAAACCGGAAAATCTTCCGGAAATATACAGGGACGGATATTTCTTTGAAGTGCCCTTTATCGATTCCCGCCTGCATATGCCGTGGCTCATGGAGAGGTTTAAAAACCTTGGCGGTACAATCCGGAAAGCCGAAGCAGAGGATTTTGAGGAGATCGGTTCAGAATCAGAGATCATCGTAAATTGTGCCGGTATCGGCGCGGATAAGCTGGCTAATGACAAAACCTTTTACCCGGTAAAAGGGCAGAGTGTGTGGGTGGAGGGAAAATACAATGGCGCTTACTACCTGGATCAGCATGGCAAGCTTTCACTTTGCTATGTGCTGCCACGGAGCCAGGATATTGTACTGGGCGGAACTGCTGTTGAGCATGATGCTACTGTAGATCCTGAAGAGGAGATTACGGATCAGATCATACAGAAAGCCCGGCAATTGGATCCATCACTGCATATTGACAAGATTAAGCATGTGGCAGCAGGGCTGCGTCCCGCCCGGCCCGAAGTGCGCCTGGAAGCGGAACAGAAACACGGCCGCACTATCATCCACAACTACGGCCACGGCGGTGCCGGCTATACACTTTGCTGGGGCTGCGCGGATGAGGTGGTGGAATTGGTGAAAAAAACTTTAATTGAGTAGTGAGTATCGAGTAGCAAGTATTGAGTAACAGGGAAAGCCTGTCTCAATACTTGCTACTCTTTACTCTTAGTGCGATTGAAACTAATTTTGTCTCAGCCACGGAGTACACGAAAGACACGGAAATTTCTTTTATTCCGTCTCTCCCTGTCCCTTCGGGGCGTGGCATAAGCCCAATTCAATCGGTTGCTATCAATTTCCAGCCGATCCACACTGTGGAAGTAACGATTAAAGCCGTTGCCACGAATGGTAATCCAAAAAAGACCGCAAAGAGTGCGCCTCCCCATGTGGGGCCGATCATCCGCCCAAGCCCCGACATACCCTGAGCCGTGCCCATCACCGCGCCCACATGCTCATCCTCTGCTTCTTTAGAAATCAAACTGGTTATGGTTGGCGTATTCAGGCTTTTGCCAACGGCCATCAGGCAAAGTGCAAGAGCAAGCTGAAACATGGAGCCGGTGAATGGAATTGCAGCAAGACCTATGATCATCAAAACATTACCAACTATAAATATTTTTTCCTCGGCAAAATTATTGGTGAGCGGTTTTATCAAAAATCCCTGAATCAGCACCGTCACTATACCTATGTAGAAAAACTGGATGCCAACCTGTTCGGCTGTAAGATTCAATTCCTGTTCGGCAAATAGCGGAAAGGCACTGTAAAGGCTCGATTCGCCAAAGGAAAGAAGAAAAAACCCGATAATAAGCGGAATCAGAAAACCGCGTGAGGTTACAGTTTTTTGCTTTGAAAGCTGACGCCAAAACCGCGGAGTAAACACACTGGGCCGGCGCATCTCTTTTGG
>SLAU01000233.1 GCA_007126675.1 Balneolaceae bacterium | reverse complement strand
GGATACAGCAGTCATGGAAGCTACGGCGGAACTGACTGAAAGCTGAAAATTTCCGCAGCTTGTTTGTTTGATATTTCCCAAAAGAAAAATTGAATGAATGTATCCCGGTATTTTTTTTATGTCTGTATGTAGCTGTCAGCTAACGGCTCCCGGCGATCAGCTAAAATGTTTTGAGACAAAACTATTCTATTCTTATATAATGTAACTTCGGTTTTTTTCTGAGTGTAATAGAATCACGGGATTTTGAATTCAAATCCACTAAAGTCATCCCAAACAGAGCGCTGAATGACTAAGTGAAGTATAACACATTGCCATTCCAATGAGATCCTTCCACTCCGGCGAAAAGCACGCCGTCGCCTGCCTGCCGGCGAGGCAGGGTCAGGATTGTAGATGACACTGCTTTGGTTTAAAAAAAGGATAGGCGCGGCTCGTAACCATGCAAAACTTAAAATTGTAAGCGCCGCCCTTCAAATATTACCGCAAACTCGTCATCCTGCCTGTCCCTGTTGGGAAACGTACGGTGCTTTTCCGTAAGGTGAATAATCCCGGGATCTCATGATTTTGCCAGAAATTAGATTTGTTGCACGTCACCAATTTGCTCGGACTCACCCCCGGCCCCTCTCTATCTCGATAGAGAGAGCCTGCCTTCCGAATCCGCCTGAGGCGGATAGGCAGGGGTGAGTCCGGGAAGCAGTGAGTCATAAACACGATTCAATCTTCCGCAGCAACTTCCCCATCTCATCAGTCTCTTCTTTATTGAATCGAATTACCTTCAATTCAAGCTTTTTAATAATCAAATCTCTCTCCCGGCCGGATCAAGCCCGGTGTGACTGTTTGAATTTTAGAAGCCGGTCAAATTCATAGTCTATTGTAATCTCACCTCAACCTTTCTCTTTCACCGCATACATTTTATCCACGATAAACATGTGAGGCAGGGTCAATACACTGATCAAAATGAACATTAGGGATAAGAACTGCTCCTGCAGTTCAAATGCGTTGTTTATTGCAATAAGAAGGGCCAGACCAAATATTGAGACAAGTGTAAAAGGAGTTGCTTTTTTATAGAACTCGTAAAGAGATAAAGACTTTTTATTCGATTCAAAAAACTCTCTCATCTCCCTGATATGTCCGGCCGAATGCCAAAGGGCAAAATATATAGCAAACCCTACAAGCGGACCGGTGATGATTAGCAGCCCTGTCAGGAGCAAACTGTCGTATGCAAAATCGGTAACTGAATGAAATCGATTCTGAAAATATCCGAAAAGAGATAGAAGTATATATCCGATGATAATCAAACCTGAGGTGATTACAGGGTTTGGCATCCAGCTTTCAAATTGCAGCAGGTCAATTTGCATTGCCTGAGCCATAATCGGGTAAGTGATTTCAGGTTCAACAAAAATGATTAATCCGATGATCAAAATTCCGCGACCGGTGTGCCAGATCCAGTTTCCGGATCTTCTTACCATAAAGTCTTCCATATCGGCCTGTCCAAAATGATAAATCGAAATAATCAGAAACAGAGCCATGCCTGCAATCGGAACAAAGTACCAGAGTGCAGCCACAAGAAGCATAATCAATAAATAACTTGTATAGAATAGCAGGTGATCTTTCAGAGTCTGGTTCAGGCCAAAAAGTTCAGCAGCCATAATATGATCGATCGCGCCATGCGGTATACCTACCACGAAAACCGAAAGCAGTACAACCCAGGGTGCAATGGCGGTGTGAATACCGGGCAAAAACATGGCCGTTAACATGAAAAGCACCGTTATCAGAATAATCGAATTATTCAGTTTATCCGATTTGTGACGCATTTCAGGCTCCCGTTAAAATTCGGTGTTTCATTTTCCAGATCGATTTAAAGAACGGAAGGTAAGGCAGTGTTGAAAAGATTGAAATCTCTGCAGGCAGAGTTGTTTCCTCTTCAAGAAATGTCAGAATTCTCTCAAAACTGTTTTTCTTAAAAAGATCATGAAATATCTTTACACTGGTTTTCGGTTCATGCTTTAAAATGTAAAGAAGCATCATATCATAGACCCGGAACCGGTATGATGAGGCTCCCGTTTCAGGCGGACGATTTCCTTTCTCAAGCTCTGAAACGATCTCAGCACAGTGTCTGTGTATTCGGGTAAAGGTGTAACCTGTTGATGGCTTTGTGAGGCCGCCCACCGTTCCTATATTCATCACACGGTCATTATACCACCCGGGATAACGGCGGTCTTCCATGGGAATCACACCTTTTTCCTCTCTTGTAATTTCATAACCATCATCACTGAGGTTATATCTTTCAGCCAGATGATTTTTTATACCTGCCATGTATTCTTCATCAGACAGCACATTCTCAGTAAAAAAAGTGTATTCAATGAGAGCCTCATTTTTTGAAAAGGGGAGTACGTAGAAAAATGTAACACCATGATTTTGATCGGTATCAAAATCCATCAATGTCACAAGATCCGGATCAAACAGATCTTTTTTCGTTTTTATTTCGATTCCCAAAAAATGCTGTTTAAGAGAGATATCTGACTTTAACTCCTGATAGTTTGCCGGCCTGAGAGCACTTTGAAAAATCCACTCAGCCTCATAGTCACCCTTATCCGTATATATAATTCCTTTGTCACCGCTCGATGAAAAACCGGTTATCCCAGACTCAAGCATAGTGATATTTTTCTGCTGATCAGCTATCTGAAGCATACGGGCCGTATAATCGCCGCTTTTAACACAGTGGTAGCCATACTTATCCATTTTTTCGTGATACCTGTTTTCATAAGCAATTACTTCGAGCTGGTTCCACGTATGGTTTATGATATCATCTAACGGCAGGTATTGGTCATCCCAAAAACACCAGGTTTTATCATTATTGGGTTTCAGGAATTTATCGACAAGCAGAATGTTTTTTTCTTTAAGCTTATCCGACTGCAGCAAATACCACATCAGGCTGAGTCCGGCAGCACCGGCACCTGCTATAATCAGGTCGTATTTGGTATTTTTCTGCATGAAAGTAAGGAGGCTCTTTTGCCGTTGACTGTCAGGATATGAAAGGTAACACAGAAATTGAGTTTAACAATTCCTTTTTCAATTATTTAAAATTATTTGAATGCTGATGTAAAGTTACAATTTCAGGTTAATCTGCTCTGTTTCGTACTTTTTCATTACAAGAGGTAAAATAATTGCAAGTGAATAAAAGATTACGCCAAGCAGCACAAATGTGAATCCAATTTGCCAGGCATACTCCGTCAGGTTCCAGTGACGCAGCAGATTTCCCCAATCGTGCGATGCGGGTCCAAGATCTGCAATAAGCGGAAGCTGTCTCAGGCTTCCGTCAGCAGCATAATATCCAACACTCATCCATGCTGATCCTGTAATGAACAAAAAGAGCTGTGTAATTTTTTCCATGGCTGTGTAATAGCAATAAATTACAATACCCAGCGGCATGGCCACCTCCAAAAGTGACCCGCCAAGGATGGTAAGAATCCGGTTTCCAAAAATTGAAAAAAAAGTGTGCCCGGCCTCATGGATCAACAACAGAAAACCATCTGTAAACAAGCTGATCAGATTTACAGGAAATGGAAACGGATAACTGTACGAAAAGTACAGATCAAAGAACATGGAACGGTAGGCCTGGTGCAGATGGAAATAAACAACAGGTACCAGCAGAAGTGTGAGCCACCATTTTTTCAATAATGGGATCAGGTCAACATTCTGCAGGCGTTCTTTAATATTATCAAGCATCAGATTGACAGGTTGTATTTGGTTCAGCGATCAAGATCCCGGTAAGTTTTCTTCTTTTTCAGGAAATACTCGCTGATAATCAGTTTCTCATGGATTACGGAAGCGGGAACCGGTGATTTGAGGGATTCACTGAGCTGTCTTCGTTTCTTTAATGATTCTGACAGGCGTCCGTAAAAAGCAAAATGAGCTCTTATCACTGCCAGTGTTTCAGCCGGCTTTCCCTGTAATAATGAACGAAAACCTGAGATGCCATCGAGTACAAGGCGGAAAAATATCTTCGCAAACAAATGCTTTTCAAGGTTTTTAGTAAGCATAATCAGGCTGTTTCTGTAATTGTAATAGACCTTTCGGGGATTGCCCATTGGCAGCGATCCGCCTCCCAGGTGATATACTATACTTTTCGGTTCAAACCGTATAAAAGTCCCTTTTCGCCACGCTTTCCAGCACAGATCAATCTCTTCCATGTGGAATTCAAAATCTTCATCAAAGCCGTTTAATTCTTCAAAAAGCTCTTTTCGAACAGCAAATGCAGCCCCCGACGCCCAGAAAATGTCAGACGAGTCATCATATTGGCCGTAGTCCTTTTCAACCGTATCAAATATCCGTCCGCGGCAGAAGGGATATCCGAGCCAGTCAATAAATCCGCCTGCTGCACCTGCATATTCAAACCTGTCCGGCTCTTCTTCCGATCTTATTTTGGGCTGTACAATGGAAACGGCTTGGTCATTAAAAGCTTCGTTCAGGTGAGTAAGCCAGGCTTCATCTGTTCTCACATCATTGTTCAGAAATACAATAATATCTCCGGTACAGTACTTTACAGCCCGGTTGTTGCCGCCGGCATACCCAAAGTTTTGATTATAGGTCACAACCTTACACTGAGGATAGTTTTCTTTGATCCAGTCTCTTGTATTGTCAGTTGAGGCGTTATCGGCAATTACAATTTCGAAATTATCATACTCTGTATTTGCGACTGATGGCAGAAATCTCCTGATAAGCTCAAGGGCATTCCATGTAACAATAACAATGCTGAATTGATATTTTTTCATAGCTGGGATAACGCTGTCTTTGTCACCAATTTCATGACTAAAAGTAGACCGGATGAAGAATAAGAGTTTGTGATTCAGATGACAACAAGTTTATCACACTCAACAGCAAAACATTAACCGATTTTAGTTTATAAAAGTTATAAAGTTTGCTATAATCCGAAAAGACCAAATCATACAGATGAAAATAGGCCTCATATCAGACACGCACGATTATTTGGATCCGCAGATAGCTGATTATTTTAAGGAGTGCGACGAAATTTGGCATGCCGGCGATTTTGGGAAAATTAATATTGCAGAGGAGCTGGAGAAAATTGCTCCCGTAATTGGCGTTTACGGGAACATTGACGGACATGATATCCGGAAAAAATATCCGCTTCACCAGCGATTTAAAAGAGAGGGGGTAGATGTATGGATGACACACATCGGGGGCATCCCCGGGCGATACTGTCTGCCTATTCGGGATGAGATTGAAAAAAATCCGCCGGACCTTTTTATTTGTGGCCATTCTCACATTCTGAAAATTGCGCGTGACCAATCTCTGAATAAAATGTTATTTATGAATCCCGGTGCTGCAGGCAAGCAGGGATTTCATGTATACCGTACCGTGATACGCTTTTCCATAAACAAAGGAACCATCACAGATGTGGAAGTGATAAACCTCGGAAAGTGAGAAGGTGAAGGTTTTCAAAACGTTTCCCTGGCTCAGCTTCGCCATTATTTCATAAGCCTGCGATTTTCTCAAAATTGGTGCTTTTGGCATGGCACTTTTGAGCGCTCAAAAGCACAAGAAAAATTCAGCTATGAATTAACCACGAGCTGGTATCATCCTTACAGGATTTTATTTTTTTATCATTTTTCTATCCCGGCAATTTATTGCCGGGTAACTGAGCGGACGAAAACCAGGATAAGACCCGGAGGGTCGAAACAACTCATCTCTTCATCAATTCTAAAGCATTAAAAGCAGATAAAAGCACAAGGGGAATGCCTCCGCCCGGATGCGTACTGCCGCCGGTCAGATAAATATTTTCAAATTCCCGCAGTTTATTTCTGGGACGTAAAAAAGCTGAAAACTTGTTGTTTGATGATGTGCCATATATACTGCCCCGGTTAGATCCGTACCTGTTATAAAAATCAAAAGGAGTGATCGTTTTAACAACCTTTATAGAATTTTCTAGATCTTTTAAACCTCTATCAGACAGTAATTTGATTATTTTGTCACGATAATTTATAGATAATAATTCCCAATCCTGATCATCACTCAAATAGGGAGCATTTATAAGAATGAACAGATTTGATCCGCCTTCAGGTGCGTGGTTTTTATCAGTGTAAGAAGTATTTGCTATGTATATAGTTGGATCATCAGGCAACACTTTTTGTTCAAAAATCTGCTCAAACTCTTTTTTGTAATCAGATGAAAAAAAGATGTTATGGTGCCGTAACTGCTCCCACTGTTTATTACATCCGAGCATTATGACAAAACCGGAGCAGGAGGGTTCTATCTTTATTTGCCTGTTTCGTTTCCTCTTGCTCAAAGCGCATTCCGGCAACAGATTAACGATCGTATCCGTAGCATCACTGTTCGCAAAAACAAGATCGGCATTCAGAACTTCTCCGTTTTCTGCTTTAACACCGGTGGCCTCTTTCTGTTTGACCATTATTTCAGTTACAGGTGTGTTGTATCTGAACGTAACGCCAAGTTCTTTAGCAAGTATTTCAAGAGATTCTGCAATCCGGTAGAGTCCGCCTTGTACATAGTATCCGCCCTGATTAAGCTCCACATGAGGAATCACATTCAGCGTTGCGGGTGCTTTAAAGGGTGATGACCCATTATACGTGGTAAAGCGTTTAAAGAACTGCCTTAAATAATCTGATTCAAAATATTGATCCACTTTATCCGATACGGTTGAAAAGGCGTCAATAGATAACAGATCCAGCCAGTTTAAAGATTTAAGGTCTTTAAATTCGTAGAGCGGATTGAATAGAAACGAGTCAGCGGTTTTGCTGTATAAATCTTCAGTATAGTTGAGAAAACTACGATATGCATCAGCATCAGCAGGAGCTATATTTTGCACTTCTTTGATTGCTTTATCAGGATCGGAGTAAGAGTCGAACAAAGTACCGTCGCTGTAAAAATATCTGCAAATTATTTCAGGCTCTGAAAATTCAAGGTAATCATTCAGATTTTTTCCGCACCGGCTGAATAGCTTTTCGAGCAAAAAAGGCATCGTTAACAGGCTTGGCCCGGTATCGAACCGGTAACCGGCCTCAATATATTCCTGCATTTTACCACCCGGCGTATCGTTCTTTTCTAAAACGGTTGTGCGGATTCCTTCAGTAGCGAGCAGGCAGGCGGTTGCAAGTCCACCAATACCGGCTCCGATTACGATAGCATTTTCATTTTTCATAGTTGAACAAACCGCAGATCTGTTACAGCCGTTTCAAATCAGGTTTTTCTGACTAACTTAGCCACAGCCTCGATGTGATAGGTTTGCGGGAACATATCCACGGGCTGAACAGCTTCAATATGGTAAGACTCCTTCAGTATTTTCAAATCACGGGCCTGTGTGGATGGATTACAGCTCACGTAGATCAGTCTATCTGTTTTTAATTCCGCCAGCCTGGTCACCACGTCAGGGTGCATACCCGAACGCGGTGGATCTGTAATGATACAATCAGGTTTTCCGTGCTGTTCCAGAAACTGTTCGTTAAAGGTGTCTTTCATATCACCCTTAACAAATTCCACATTTTCAATTCCGTTTTCCCTTGCATTGATATTTGCATTCTCGATCGCCACATCTACCAATTCAATCCCAATTACACGGCTGCCGGCTTTGCACAGGTAGAGGGTTAACGTGCCGACTCCGCAATAGAGGTCAAAAGCTTTTTCGCCGGGTTGTAGGTTTGCAAACTTCAGGGCCGTATCGTAAAGTTTCTCGGCCTGGGCCGTATTTGTCTGGAAAAATGCATTGGGGTGAATTTTAAATGTATAACCGCCAATGTGATCCACAATAAATCCCTTTCCGTGTAAAACATGCTCATATCTGCCAACAGCGGTTGGATTGGGCTGATCATTCACATTATTGACGATTGTTGTGATCTCCGGAAAAGCCTGCAGCAGATGCTCAGATAACGTTTTCATCAGTTTCTGATCATCCTTGTAGGTAACCAAATTCACCATCAGATCGCTCGTGTAATGCGAATTACGAATCATTAAATGGCGCATAAATCCTTCTCTGTTATGCGTATCAAATGCAGGAATTGAATTCTCTTTGCAATAGGATCTAACATAATCCAGAATTTTGTATGAGATTGGGTTTTGCAGATGACATTCGTTCAGGTTCAGAATTTTGTCATATCTGCCCGGAGCGTGGAGGCCGGCGGCAAAAGCGGTGTCATCCACAAACTCATCCCTGTTGATCTCTTCTTCGGTGAGCCATCGTTTTGTGCCAAAACTGTACTCCATTTTGTTCCGGTAATAAAACGGGGTATCGCACCCAATGATGGGTTTAACGATGTTAGGCGGCAAACCGGCTATTCGTTCAATATGATCTCTAACATGGCCTTCTTTATACTCAAGCTGCTTGTCATAGGGGATATGCTGCCACGTACATCCGCCGCAAACTTTAGCATGGCTGCACATCGGGTCAATTCTGTGAGGAGAAGGTTCAAGAACCTCGAGGAGCTTTGCCTCCCTGTACTTTTTCTTTTTTTTGATTACGCGCGCTTTCACACGATCGCCCGGAGCTGTTCCCGGAATAAAAACTGCCAGCCCGTCTATTTTTGCAATTCCTTTGCCCTTAAAGGCAGTTGATTCAATTTCGCATTCAAATTCCTGTCCTTTCTTTAAAGCCATTAATTTGAATCTTCTTCTTTTGGTTTATCGTAATGTGTTTCGAATTGAATAGCGAATGCGGTTTTGGTGTCTGCGGCTTCGCATAGTTTTCGCATGGTTAGCTCAAGCTGCCTCATAGCAAGGTTAGATATGGCTTCGAGTAGTTTAACGGCAATTTCCGGGTGTCTTTTTTTCAGAGTTTCAAAGTCCGGTTTGAAAAATCCAAGCAGCGTGCAGTCGGTCATACATTTGGCTGATGACATTCTACGAAGTTCATATCCAATCGACATGGAACCGAAATGATCGGAGGGTTCGAGCATAAAAGTAACTCTACCGGTTTCGGGGTCTTCAAGGTTGTTAACAACTTGTAGCTGAACATTTCCCTCTTCAATAAAGTACATACCGGTTCCGGGGTCGTTTTGATAAAAAATATACTCTCCCTCTTTATAGCTTCTGCGGTGGCAAAGCTGTAAAAATTCATACCTCTCAGCCATGCTCAAACCGGAAAGGAACGAAGATTTAAAAATGATGCTCGTTTGTTTTTTTATTCTGCTGAAATTGTTTTTGCTAAACATTGCTGTAGATTTTTTAGAAGGAATGACCAATACCAAAGCTAAAAAAGGAATCGGAATTGTTAAACCAACCGCGTTGTAAATCGTGGATGCGGTAGGTAAGGTCAAATCGGATAACCAGGAAATCCCAGTCTATCCGGATACCGAAACCGGAACCCACAGCAATTTGCTCATAAAATCTGTCAAAATAAAATCGTCCGTCATCTAAAAGTTCATTTCCGTCATCATCTAAAAGTGAAGTTCGTGAACCGTACCAGATATTTCCGGCATCTGTATGCCAGGCAACCAGCCACTGGCCATTCAAGAATCGCTGTACAAGTACCTGTCTGAATTCTTTATATGCTGCAAGTTTAACCTCACCACCCTGTACAGTCACATCTTCGGAGCTGATACTTCCCGGGCCAAGCTGAAATGCGTTCCATCCCCGTATGTCGTTACTGCCTCCGGCAAAAAAACGTCTGCTAAGAGGAACACTTTCGCTCTGGAATATTGGCTGTGCAAAACCTGCAAATCCGCGAATAGCGAAAACAGTACTTGGCCTTAATTCAATATATCGGCGATAATCTGCTGTATACTTTAAAAAACGGCTGTAAGACAATGCATTCGTTGAAATTCCAAAAGGAGAGGGAATCGTGTTTTGAATATCTCCGGGGCTGAACAGGTATCGGTCCATCAAATAAGGTACATTACCACCAATAGCGATCGAAAACTCAGCTAAATGGCCAAAATTACGTTTTACAATATCTGTGTTTCTGCTTCTTATTGTATAACGGAGAATTGATGAAAACTGAGGACGAAAATCTTCCTCAATCCTCAAAAACTCAACTGAGTTTACTCCAAACTCATCCTCGAGATTTTGTCTGAATGGAGTGGACAATTCAGCATCGATAACATCCATTTCAATTAAATCGAAAAGGCTTGTAAGCCGGTCAGTATGGTTAAGTTCATACCGGAGGTTAAACCTGATATCTGAGTTAATATCAAAGAATAACTGGTTCGACTGGCTGTATGTTAAACCATACCGGGTTCTGCTGCTTTCTCCCCATCCTCTCTCATCAATAAATGAAAACGGGAAATTTAGTCTTGGAAGGGTGTATTCAGTCCTTATCTCATAACTCTGGAAGATTGTGGAACCTTCCACCATAAAGTTTTCGGGCAGTGTTCCCGAGCTTACAAATTCAAGGCTTGTATTCACTCCAATTGTAAGATTATCAGCCCGGCCCCTGAGGTTATTATTGTTATAATTGATCCCAAAACCGGTACCAAATCCAAACCTTCTCATTCCGAATACTTCCGTTCTGATCGAATGTTTTGGGATCGTCTGAAGCTCAAAGAAAACCGGAATCTGATCTTTTCTGAAGTCGGGAATACTACCGTCTTCACTCAATCCAAATCTGTTCGTCATAAATATCCCGGCATTTTGAAAAGCATTCACCGAACGCAGATAAGCGGACTGATTGAAAGTTGTTCCCGGTTTAACATGAAGCAGATCGGTTAACAAACTGAACCGGGTTTGTGCAGCATCCTGTTTTTCCATCGTTACTTTATTACCGGATGTTGCATAAGGTTCTTCATCAAGGGTAAGGGTTTGATCAAAATTACTTGAACCTTCAGGTCCTTTCAAAGTTATCTTCACATCACCAAATGTGTAGAAACTTCCCGGACGAATCCGGTATAAAACATCATAGGTATGGTTTTCATCAGGTACGGATTTTACTAATGCCCGCACCGAATCTCTCTGCACAGCGGCATACCCGTTATCTTTCAAAAAGTTGATAATCCTTGTTTGTTCTCTTCGTAGTTCCTGGGCTGAATAGTCTTGATTTACAGTAAACGTAGAATCATTTTTCTTTCTGCCGTAAAACCGGCTTTCGTCAAAGAAACGGTCTCGCAGTGATGGACTTTCAAATGACGGCAGGCCGGTGTACCCAATGGATCTGATTTTTGATCTGTTACCTTCATCGATGATAAAAGAAACCTCTACACGGTTTTCTCTGTACTCAATGATTGTAGTATCTACGCTTACTTCAAAAAAGCCCTTATTTTCATAAAAAAGCTCAATTCTTTCAATATCGTTGGCCACAGTTTCCCTGTTCAGATATGCCGGTGATTCACCGATTCGGATAGCCCGCCACAGGTAATACCATGGAGTAAATCTCGGTATTCCAAGAAATTCGCGATTATTTTCAGTTCTGACGAGCGTTTTTAGCTGACTGGTTCTGATCTGCTCGTTGCCTGAGAAGCGTACGATCCGTATTACTTTTTCAGATTCCTGATCAGCATTCTGTACCGATAAGTTATTTTGTGCAAATGAAAGGTCCGGTTGCAGATAAAAAAATGCTGAAAAGCAAATTACGGCAAACAGACGTAAAGACGTTTTAGTCATTTATTAAAAGGTGAATCAATAACCCTTTGCAGTGAATTTAACCGGTAAACGAAAAGGGCATCGATAACTTATACATCATCATAGTCAAATCCTTCATCCTCTTCATTGTGGAAGAAGTCTTCTTTTCGGATATAGTCAGGCCAGATATCTTCAATACCTTCATAAATGGTATCTTCACCTTCGGCAAGCTCTTCAAGCTCATATAGATTATCGATTGCTTGTTGCGGCAGTCCGTTTCTTTCAGCCCATTCAATCAATTCTTCCCTTGTTGCGGGAAAAGGGGCGTCGTCT
Organism: Balneolaceae bacterium; assembly: GCA_007126675.1. Lineage (GTDB taxonomy): Bacteria > Bacteroidota > Rhodothermia > Balneolales > Balneolaceae > SLAU01. The sequence continues at coordinate 1,115 of SLAU01000233.1, read as the reverse complement.
AATACGGCTGCTAATTCAACTGTCCAAATCATAATTGTGTTCTTTCTCTATTAAGGATGTAATTTCTTGTGTTTGTTATAAACTGTTTGTAGATGACAAATGCAAATAAAATGGGAACAAAGGTAACATTTTTTTCAATTCCTGTTCAAAAGGTCAATAAAATATTCTTTATCTTGGTTCCCTAACAACAATCCAATATTCAAAAATATTATACTATGGGAATGCCAAGTGGAATAGAAATTGTAATTATTGTACTTGTAATATTGCTTTTTTTTGGAGCCAAGCGTATTCCTGAACTCGCAAGAGGTTTAGGACAGGGCATTAAAGAGTTCCGTAAAGCCTCTGACGATTTAAAAAGAGAGATTGATAAAGGAGCCGAAGAAGAAAAAGAACCTGCTGAGTACAAAAGAACTGAAGAAAAAAAAGCTAAATCTGAATCTGAATCTGAATCTGATAAAAATTAATTATTTGCATGAACAACCTGGTTGCTACCCGAAAGCTGTTGGAGAACGGTAAGCTGACGATCACTGAATTAGCCCAATCCTATCTGAAAACAATTCAAGAAAAAAACCCTGAGGTAAATGCTGTTGTACAGTATGATGAAAGTGAGGTAATAAAGAGAGCTCAGGAAATTCAAAAAAAGATTGAAGATGGTACTGCCGGATCTATGGCCGGTGCTGTTATTGGTGTTAAAGATGTTATTTGTGAAAAAGGGAAAAAAGTAACCTGTTCAAGTAACATTCTGAAAAATTTTGAAAGTGTTTATGATGCAACGGTCATTGAAAAACTTCTGAAAGAAGATGCACTTTTAATTGCCCGAACCAATATGGATGAATTTGCGATGGGCTCATCCACCGAAAACAGTATTTACGGAGCTACCAAAAACCCGGTGAATACCGATCATGTTTCAGGGGGATCAAGCGGTGGAAGTGGTGCAGCTGTGGCAGCCGATATGTGCAGTATTGCACTGGGCTCTGACACAGGCGGTTCTATACGTCAGCCTGCTGCATACTGTGGAGTTATAGGTTTAAAGCCAACTTATGGGCGTGTTTCCCGGCATGGACTTGTTGCATTTGCATCTTCATTCGATTGTATAGGTCCATTTACAAATAATG
>SLAU01000111.1 GCA_007126675.1 Balneolaceae bacterium | reverse complement strand
TACGGATTGAGTTAAGAAAGCTTGTCTTTACCAAAGTTGATGATAATATCTTCAGGTATTACGGTGAAAAAGATCCATCACTTCGTAAAATTATTCGGAATATTAAGCTTGCCATTCGAGATACTGATTGTAAAAACCGTGTCTGTTATCGTGATGGCAATATCATAGTGTGTGATAAAAATGATTCTGATAAACCTACTCTTCCCGTTGCATTTATGAGAATTCGGCTTTGCTCAAGGCTGAATGAAAAATCTCAAATACCCGATGTATTAATTGAGGTCATTGACATTATCACTGAGCAAAAAGAATACAGACAAACATTTTCCCTTGTCGCTTTAGCCAAAATAATAAGAGAATCGTTTGTAATTGTACAAAATGATGAACGGAATGGTAAGGCTTCACCGATTGCCGAAAAGCGTATTTTTAAAAATGAGTTTGATTCATTTCTGAATAGTTCAGCCGGGAAAGTAAAAGAGAGTCTTGGAAATAAATATGTTGAAAAGGGGAAATTGCAAAGTGAAGAGTTAGAGCCTTTCTTTAAAGCAGCATCAGATATCATAAGAGAAGATTTCCAAACTGAAATAAACGGGTACTCTCAATATGAACAATTAAGCAGGCATATGGGTGGCCTTGAGTACTCTCATTTCAGAGAGAAACACAGACAGGTTCTTGAATATGTAGTAAAATTGATCAGGGAAGATCTTGTACGTAACTTCAAAAAAGAGTGGGCACGTTTTTAAGCAAAAGCCCTATTTTGAAAGGACTATATAAGTAACTACAAGAAAGGTTTAAAAATTGAAACGACTCTCTGAAAAAGATATTGAAACCTACATCCGGTTTCCTGAAAAACTCTCTCTTGAAAAAATCAAAGAGATTGAAGGAATATTGGCTGAAGATGAAGAATTATTACTGCTTGCCGACTGGTTTGAAAGCTTTTACGAGAAATTAGATGAGGAGAATATTTCAACAGATAAATCACCGGCTCCCGCTACGCTAACATTAACCTCAATGAATGATGAAAAGAGATATAAAAGCAGGCGATTTATACTCGCTGCAAAATCTGAATCACCACAAATTAATCATGAGCATGTTAAAACATTTCAGTCTTTAGAGCATAAAACTCTTATGCGGATTCTAAAGAGAAAATCTGACAATACTTACTATTTTCACGTGATTTCAGATTTTATTGAAGATGAAGATGTGATACTTCTAAAAATGGGAAAGGATGCAACTTTTAAAATCAGTAAGCCCGGTGGCAAACTTATACTTGATGAAAGTGAACTTAGTGATTTAGACCTGGAGGAGAGTACTCTTTGTGAACTGCTGTTGCCTTTAATGAGCTGCAAACTCTCGCAAGAAAGTTCATCAAGAGATGGATATGTTATCAGCAGGGCCGGCAGTGACTTAAATACCGTAGAAATTTCTTTCACTGGGAACGAAGTAAAAATTGTAGCCGATCCGGACACTCTTAGTGCCGAGCCTCATAAACTATTGATTTCAACAAATACAGGAAGTTCAATTTGGAATGTAGACCAGGGAGTTGCAATTCTTCCACAAAAGGAAGTCAGAGGAAAAGATCTGAATCTGTTCTTTTATAACTAAACAAAGTATGCCAGACCCCATTCACGTAGAAGAATCTTTTTTAAAGCTTGTTCGTGAGCTGGAAGAAAACCCATCCATCAGGCAACAATTTCAGTACATCAGTGATTTTATAGAAATTCTGGAAGGTAAGTACCGAAAGTACGATAGTTATTTGATGCAGCTAGCAGAAATGATGCCCGAGTTTCGCTCAGTCCTTACATTTACGGGCATTGGCCCAAAAGAAGTTGAAGAGCTGCTGAATAAACTCAAGGAAGTTGCAAAATCTGTTTCAGAGTTAAAGGAAAGCGTAAGGTTTGAAGGATCCCTCAGAAGTCTGGAAAAGACAACCGGTATTCTTTACTACTTCGCCGGAGAAGATAAAAAAGGGGCCGAATTCCTGGAAACGTGGCTAAATGCAGAAAACCTGCAACAGGCTTTACTAAACCGGGACGGAAGCACCTCTGACTCTTCTGATACATCAGCACTTAAGAAGCTTAATAATATCTTTTCTTATTTACTGCAATCAAACCAGGTAAAAAATAAAAAACTGAATAATGAGCTACGGGATATTAAAAATGAAGTTCAATCACTGATTCGTCACAATCGAGGGTCAATTTTCGTACCTGTAGTTGAAGGCAGGAAAAAACTGATTGATGATTCATCAAATAGCTGGGGCCGGTTACGAAAAATTAACATTCGAATAACCGGTGAAAATGAAGTCGACAAAGATAAGATTATCCGGCGATTTGAAATTTTCGGTACGGAGCAACCGTATGAACTTGAAAGCAATACCGTTAGCGATGCTGTAAGGAAACTTTATGAACACAAATTTGGCTCAGAACTTGAGAAATATTTCAAAGGTAACCTTGAGTATGAGCTAACCGGAACCTACCATCAGGGATCTTCATATCTGGCAGCTGTTGCTGCTTTATGGTTTAGTGAAATCCAACATCATGAATACCGGATTGAGCGCTTCGAAGTAAATTCCCAAATTGCAATCACCGGTGGTATTGATCAGTATGGGTTTCTTATTCCTGTAGCCGAAGAGGGTATTAAAGAAAAAACTAAAGCCGCCTTCTATTCCTGGTGTCCCTTTTTGGTTGTACCTAAAGCTCAGCAGCAGTTGTTTGAAAATAATGTTCAAATACTTAGGGAAACTTATCCTGAACGAGATCTGAAAATCATCGGCCTGGAAGAACTGAAAGAACTCTTTTACGACAGGCGATTGACCATTCACATCAATCCATCAAAGTTCAACCACTACGCAAAGCTTACGTGGAAGAAAAAATTTGAGGCCGCAGGAATTGCGATCATTCTGATCATGGCAATGGCCATATTCCGGCTGGCTTACGGCCCATTGGACCAGAACCCGGTTCTATACTCTTTTGCGGGAGAGGTACTACAAATAAAAAATCAATCTGAAGTTAAGCTTGAAACTATTCAGGTGGGAAGGCAAACCGTTCAAAGGGCGGAAAGGCGTCCGCAATCCAATTTTGTAGTTTTTCATGACGTAACGGGAAATGGCAGGGAGGATGTTGTCTGGGCGGATATTGAAGAAGGCGAGAATTTCAGAAGTACAACATTATACAGTAAAAGTCTGGGGAACAGCGAATTCATCTGGCAAAAACCACTCCGGTATGATCTCGATTTTCCTGGAAAACCGTTTGTGACCGAACGTGACTACTACCCGGTAAAGCTGGCAGTAGATGATAGCAATATGATCAGCCCGAGACTGGTTATCTCGGCAGATCATGTTCGATATTTCCCGGGAATACTTTCGGTACGGGATTTACAAACGGGAGAGGAGCTCTCACATTTTATCAATACCGGCAGAATACAGGATTTTGAAATTACGGATCTGAATAATGATGGATCTTTAGAGATCATATTCTGTGGTATCAACAATGCGTTTAACATGGCATTTCTGGCCATTTTAAACCTGGATGAGATAGAGGGCCACTCTCCGTTAATGGATGAATATCGGATTGAGG
>SLAU01000185.1 GCA_007126675.1 Balneolaceae bacterium | reverse complement strand
CAGGCATCAAATCCAAAAAAGTCATCCGTTTCCATACCTTGCTCCAGAGCAACGGGGGTATAAAGCATTTTTTGAAAAAGCGGGTGGAAAGGAGGCATATAGTGTTCACCACGCTTATAAAGATCTTCACCCTTAAGAAGCCACATTACATTGCCGGCAATTAACAGCAATACAACGGTTATCCCAAAAGCGAATGACCAAAATCCGGATTTATGATAGATGTTGAACCGATTCATATCGTATCACTGATATGAGGGTTTAAGATCGTGTGTACCACATCACGAATAACAGATGCAACAATCACAAGAAAGATTAGAAAGAGAACCGCTGCAATAATTACCGGATAATCTTTGGCACCGTCTGCTGTTGTGGTTTCCCAAATCAATAACCCAAGGCCTTGCCAGTTAAAAATATACTCAACAATAATAGTACCGCTGATCAGATAGGTTAATTTTGAAGTAAGAGAAACTGTGAGCGGTTCAACCAATCCTCTTGCAATGTGGCCATTTACTGTGCGTCCTCTTGCCTTTAAGCCTTTTACCCAGGGCTGAGTCATTAATTTTCTTATTTCATCACGAATATTTCTGTAAGTGTCATATAGCATTCCATCTCCGATAGCCAGAGACAGCACAGGTGGTAAAATAATAAACATTGACTGCCAAAATCCTGCTCCTTCCAGATTGGAATAAACAGGTACGGTTTGAAAACCAATAAATGCAATGATCATCATGATTGTAGCCCAGATTAGAACCGGAACGGATGATAGCAGGTAAATCGGATATACTATGTACCGGGACAGTTTTGATTTTTTATTTAAACCATCAAAAAGAGCAATAGGTAAAGAGATGAGTACAACAAAGGCTATGGCGTAACCTATAAGTGTAAGAGTGGTTTGAGCCCTGTCGAATATAACATCCCAAACAGGCCAGCCATAAAATGATGACATGCCGAAATCGAACATCACTGTAATCACAAGATATTCTCTTATTCTTTCCCCAAAGCTGCCGGCCGTACTATCAGGTAGTAATGCGAGCAGAATACAGAGTAATGTAATAGCAGCAATAAACAAGAGGAAGTTGCGTAACACAATTTTTCCGGCTCTTGCATAGATATTATTCATACTGGTTGATGACTAAGGTTTACGTCGTATAGAGATCATAAAACTTGATGAGAGTATTATATCACATTGATTTCTTCTGGTATTAATCTAAATATCAACCGGCAATAATCACTCCGTTTAATAAATGGTTTGCCATTCTTCGATATCTGAAAAGAAGTAGAATGGATCAATTATAGTATTTACAAAGCGTGTATTTATGGCCGCGTGATTATCCACACTAAACATGAACATATAGGGTGCATCCTCAGCAATAATTGCTTGTATATTGTTCATAAGCAGTGTTCTCCTTGTGCTATCATCTGTCCTAAAAAATCTTTCAAATAAAGAATCCACCTCCTCATTTCTGTATGAAACAACGTTTGTTCCGCCTTCAAACACAAAATCAGAATGAAACAGAGGGGCAATATCGTAAGTCGGATCAAACGTCCATTGAACCAAAGCAAGGTCAAAGTTTCTATCGTAATACAGATCCTGATCCCGGTCATCCTGAACCCTGTTCACAACATTAATCCGGATGCCTATTTCCTCCATCATCTCTACAAAATCCTGTGTCACATTTTGCAAAGCTCGTTCCCCTGCATCATCAACCCTGCGCACCAATAAGTCCAGCTCAATATTATTGTATCCGGCTTCTTCAAGCATCTCCCTTGCATAGCTCCTGTTGTACTCAAACGGTGTAAGTTCCGGATCATAGTTAGACGCTCCTTGTGTAAAAGGCCCGGCAAGAAGTTCACCCCTGCCTGCATACCATTGATCCATCATCTGCTGCCGGTTGGTACCGTAAATAATAGCATGCCGTAAACGTTGATCCTGCAGCAGACTTCGTTCTAAATTAAAACCCATTGTGATGATAGAATAAGACTGATAGGGCTCCAGTCTGATATTATCTGTCGCTTCAATTTCCGAAATTCTTGCGGGGGGCAAATCAATTAACAGGTCGGTTGACTCTACCCGTAGCATTGTAATCCTGGTATCAATATCCGGGGTGCGCTGCATGGCCACACTTGATAAGAAAGGATTTGAAACATAATGCTGCTCATTTTTTGTCATGTTAATTGCACCTTGCATGTTTCGGTTTCCAAATTTGAAAGGCCCCGTTCCAACAGGCTGCCTTGCCAGGCTTTCTTGCTGGCTGAGTGGCTGCATTGTATCTTCATCAAAAAGATGGCTCGGTATAATCCAGGCATCTAAAAAAAGCTTGTAATCTGACACATCGTTATTAAATGCAAACTCAACTGTATAATCATCAGTTGCTGATACATCATCCAAGGCGCTATTATACCAATTTCGAATGGTTTCGGAAGCTGCCATCTGCCTGATGTAGTTGTATGTAAACACTACATCCCGCGAAGTAAATCGTGTGCCATCGTGCCAACTAACATCGTTTCTGAGCTGAATCCTTACCCGGTTTCCACTCATTTCACTGATCCCCCTGGCAAGCACTGGCCGAAATTCATTTTCGTTATGATCGTAGCGCTTTAGGCCCTCATAGATTAATGAGTTAAAACGCTCTGCATTACTTCTGACAGTGGTTTGTGAATAGGGATTCAAAGGCCCTATGGCATTTCTCTCAGTATAGTGTAAAGATTGAGAGTTTGCAGTAGCACCTGCCATATAGAATAATATTGATGCAAATAGTATGGTAAATGTTTTCATGTAACTGTTAATCTGTATATACATTTATGGATTGACGAATTTCGGGCTCTGTTGCAATTTGCAGAATTAATCGGGATGACGATACTGCTGAAAACTCCCTTTCGAGACGAACAATCAAATCCCTTGCCTCACGCCAATTTTCTGCACTGTTTGCATGGAATCGCAAGTAAGCCAATGTACTCATGGTATAAGGAGTAGCCCTAGATATTTGATACACATCATTTCTTGAAACCTGCCTGCTGAGCTCATTGAGTGCAGTACCGTACTGCCCGATGGCAATAAGCGCAGTTGCAAGGCTTTGTGCCTGGTCTCTGTTGTTGACTTCAACAGAACGTAACAGTCCGGAAAAGTTTTCTTCAAGCAATTGAGCAGAATTGCATCTTGCCATAGCTTCAACTGATAAGAGCATTCTTTGACTGTTAGAACTCATATAGCTGATTACTGACTCTGGCATGTTTTCGGTTGAACAATGTTCACGTTGAGCCATACTGTGCCCGATTGCACGATAAATATCAAATTCGTTTTGCATACGTGTAATCGGTTCTCCAAATCTGTGCCAATTGCCGGCATGGAAGTAATACACATCCGACTCATTATTATATTCAGCTATTTCACTTAACCAGGCAGCTAATGTATAATCGGTAATTGCATACAGATGGAGCTGATTAATCCATTTGACTATCATTTCGCCGCGCCTTTCAAGGGTTTCTGCTTCAACAAGATTATCCAAAAAGCTTTGCCCTGTGCCAGGCTGTAAACTGTGCAGCAGCGCAATTGATTCATTGTAGTTGCCGGGATCATCTGAATGCAGCAGTGAAATCAACCGGCAGCCAGGCGTAGCAGATTCGCAGGCTTGTTGATTCATACCTTTGATATGCCAGTTCACGAGGTAATGTTCAAGTGAACCGATAATTGAATCTGAATGAGCACCGGTTACCATACTAAATTTTGCTGCGCGCTGTCTCTTTTGCAAACGTTTAATTACGGATTGGGCTCCGAAATCAGTCATCTCTTCCGCCATTCTGCTCAGTAGCTGCTCACCTGAATATAAAGTTAACGTATAAACTGACTCGAGTACTTTTGCTCTTTCATAATGAGCCCGCGACAGAACTCTTAATTCCTGTGTGTTCAAATTGTTCGGCAATTGATTATTTTCTCCAAGGGTTGCATGGATGAAACTTTCGTAGAGATTCTGCCTGAACAGGTCCGAATATTGTTGTGCAACAACCTCGTTTAGCAGGCCGGATATCATGAATAGGATTGCAGAAAGCAAGATTTTGATTCGAAAATAGTCCATCTTCATATCATTTAAAATTTAGCTGAAGCTTAAAACCGGCCGCAAATGTCTCACTTTCAACAGACGGCATAATTTGGGGCTGTAAAACCAATTGTGTCCGGTTATTATCTCTGTCTAATAAAACCGGAAATCCTTTTTGGCTGTCATAAATTGTATACAAGTATCCCCCGACTAAAGCGGTTGCGCCCAAAGTGATAAGCAAATTATTTCTTGAAATTTTGCTCTGTTGATCTGCTAACCGCTGATAGTCACTCCATCTATTTTGGTATTCATTATTGATATTTTCAATCGAATTAGGACCTTCAATTAAATCTGATATGCTTCGTGCAGGATCGGGTAATTCCGCCTTGAGGTTATTAAAAGTATTTGCATCCGAATTATTTTTAGAAATCAAATACACCATACTACCGGCAACTGCAGCAGCAGCTCCAAAGTGAATTAATCCCTTGCGTCTTTCTCCCTTATAATAATGTCCCCAGCCCGGTAAGATTGCTGATCTAATCATGGCAGTTCGCTGGCTTAATTCTCTTGGAATTTCAAAATGGTCCGGATACGTAACACTGCTCTGACCCAGTTCACCGCTTCTGTTAAAATACATTTTTTGTAATCTCATAGAACCTCTCTCTTGTGATACATAGCTGATATGGGTTGTCTCACCGTCAAATACCACATCCATATGTTCGTTTTGAGAAGTCCGGCTTATATTACGCGCTCTGTTTTCAACCCCCTGGTTGATGACTCCGCGATTTATTGGGTAAACCCGGATTGGATTGTTTAGATCCTGATCCGCTCTGATAACGAAAAGTACTTCCATACTCCCTTCGCTGTCTCTGATAGTAGTAATTGGAAAGCCGGTGCGCATTTCGGTACCCCTAGAGACATTACTGGCAAATTGACGACTTGTTCTGCCGGTAATGCTGCTTAAACCGTCAATTTCTGAGTTACCAGGATTATTTCCACTCCATAGCACCTCTAAAACCTTTACATCCCACTGTCCTTCAATATATGATTCAATCAGATAGGAAATGTAGCGGCCAGATTCCGACCATCGTGGTTTAAAGCGTCCGTCAGCGGGGGCACCAGTTGCTAAAATTAATTCTTGTATATTCCGTATGGAATTTCTGCCGTCTGTATCCGAGCCAGATTTTAAATCCATCAGAAATATATTTGCATTTTCCTGATCTTGCGGATTATTGTATTCGTAGGCTAAATAACGACCATCAGGCGACCATTCCGCAAAAAAAGCATGACTTGTAAGATGTACGGTGTCAAAAGTTTCAAACTCTTTTTTTCGCAACTGATTATAGAGCTGATTTGACTTAACAAGGTCTCTACCATCATTAAATATGATATGCTGCCCGTTTGGGGACCATTTTGGCCTGAAAATATTATTACTGCTCCTGTATACTGAAAAAAGATCACATTCGTAATCAGTCTCTTCTCCACATCTTTCATCGTTATTTACAAAGCCGAAGTTCAGGGACTTATTATCCATTTGAACATAAGTAAACCAATAATTACCATTTTGATCCAGTACCGGGCGCCAATCAAATTCTACGCAGTTATTGCCATCTCTGGATAATTCTTTTGTGTCAGTGGGCTGATCAAATAAACCACCAAGATCAAAGTCATCGGAGTCATAATCCTCACACTCAATTTCCATGATTATATTGTTATTATTAGACTTATCAACAATTCTGATATTCCCCCGATATTCAAAGGCTACTAATTTCGGGTTTATTGGATTAATTCTTGGATGCCTGTGGTGGGCATCCGGCCCATTAAAATTCCGTATGTCAGAGCCTTGCAAAGTGGGTGCTTCAGTATTACTGATCAAAGTCAGGCCATTCTTATCCTTATTTCTAAAGTCTATTTCAGATTTTTCAAATTGTTCTGCTACGGCAGTTGAATTTATAATTATAAAAAGAATACTGAGTTGAATAAGAAATTTAGTCATGATGTGCAGTTTAGTTTTTAAAGTCCCAGCTCACGCCTTACAGCAAATTCCCAATCTTCGGCCTGAACAGCTTTATGTTGGAACTCTTCTAATCTGTCAGCCGCTCTTTCAAATCGGAATACAACATCTGCGAGTTCGCTGATAGCTCTGGCTCCTATACTTTGCCTTGAATCGTAATCATCTTCAGGAAGTGATCTGAATTGTAAATAAAAGCTTTCAGCATGCCGGAAGCGCGATCTAAATTCTATTGCCTCTCGATCACTTCTAGGTATAGTGTTTAAAAGACGTCCAAATACCGGCCGCAACATTTCTCTACCTTCCTGATATTCACCGGCACGGATCAATATCGTACCATACTGATGTCGAACTCTCACATCCGAAGGATTTTCCTGATGCAAAATGCTGAAAAGCTCCCGGGCATTTAGTTGAGCGCCTTCATGATAAAGAATCATAGCAACCTCACTCAAAGAACTGAAAAGCCTGTGTCTTGTTTCTGAATCAGACCGTGGGATACCACTTTGCTGAATTACATTAAATATTTGTTGTGCCTGATTGATTGTAATAACATTCTCAGCCTGCAATATAAGTTCTGATGCTCCTGCACTGCTGAGTGATACGAAAAGCTCAGAAGAACCGGCCTCTCTTATTCTGAAATTGCTTTCTTCCGGAATGTATCCCGAAGCTGATACCTGATAATCGTATAATCCGGGTGGCAGTTCAATGTCACGAGCTCCGGCAGAATCAAATGAATAATTTTGACCTGTACTCCTGTTTTGTAAATTTACAGAAGCATTACGCGGATTAATAACCATCGACAATGTTCCGGGTTCAGGTTCCTCCTCTTCCAATTGAATAGTAACAATATTGTCACTTTCTGCACTTACCGTGAAACTTCCGCTGGAAGAAAAATATCCATCCATTTCGGCCTGCCATTCATACGTATCCTCGAGAAGCTCAACTGACTCGGAACCGCTGAAATCGGTTTCAAAATTACCTGACCTTGAGCGTACAGATACAATAGACTGGCGTGGTAATACATCAAATTGAACATTCAAATTTTGTGGTTCCGATTCTTCCTCAGGTTGTTCTCTTTCCGTAAACCGTTGTACAGTTTCGTCATGGTCTGGCTCTGCTAATTCATCTTCAGATTCATCAGCTACTTGGGCATCTGCCATTACATCGGATGACTGAAACATCAATACTAATTCGATGCCTTTAGACCTTTCAACTTCATATGTGGTAGGAGATAACATCCGGTAGTTTCTGTTGGAAGCTATAATGGATATGTATCCCTGATCTACATTCATTTCAACATCAAAGGTAAGAGGATCACCCGGAATACAAGATTTGCTTTGTCCGTCAATGGTAATGGTTATATCATCTTGTATCTCGTTTCCATCCGTATCTTCGCAAGAAAGTATTACTACGGACGTTTGATTCGGAGATCCGCAGGAGATGACCCACAACATCAATAAAAAAATGAGGAACTTAGATTTTGTTAAATATTCCATAGTATTATTTAGTTATCTATTCGTACTCGTCTTGGGTCACCAATCATGATTTCTACATCCGTGCTTCTTGTTTCACCTCTCAGCCTGAGGTTTTGATCGATAATAATATCCATTCCTGGCTCAGCAAATATGTCAATGGCATCTTGATCGTATACAAAATGTTGCGACCCTGAAAATCCTTCTGAGTCCATGACTTCTATGATGTAATTTTCTCCCAGGATTAAATCCTCCAAAGGTAAACGAAATTGTCCAAACCGATCAGCGCTGTAGGACCGGTTGCCATGAAACATTTCTTCTTCCTCATATATCCTGATAAAGGCACCCGGTACCAGCCGGTGAGTTGTATCGTAATTAGCAGTTACGATTTGCTCGTATACCGTTACAGATATTTGATCCGGTGTATGATCCCGGGAAGCATCAGTGTCAACCGTAACCATTTCGGTTTGTGAACATCCGGCAGTTAAAAGACCTGCAATTACTGCACATGTAAGTATTTGCAACAGAGATTTTTTTGTATTTTTTACACCGTTCATTTTCAGCTTTATTTTTATTTTTGATTTTCTGGTATTGAATTAAACCGAAACACGCTACTGTCTTCGGTCAACCAATTTTCATTTTTTTGTCTGGACTCTGTCAGGAATTTATCTGCTTCATCTTCACTTGCGAATTGTCCCAGACATATTATCTTAGCATCTTCTTTACCTGGGCTTGGAAAGGCCCTTGCACGAATATTCTTTCCTTGAAACTCCTTGAGTTTATCTGAAATCCTCTCTTCATTTGTAAGGGTATATACCCGTATACAATATCTTGACTCAAGTTCATCCTGCCAATATCCATTAAAGCCAAATCCGGAAGTCTCTGAATCTGTATCTACACTTTCACTTTCAAGATCATTGGTTTTGATACTTGTTGAATTATTTTCCTCAGGGGCATATTCTTCATCCTTTTCTTCCTGCTCATCAGCTCTTCTTTCTTCTTCCTGCTCATCGGCTCTGCTTTCTTCTTCCTGCTCATCAGCTCTTCTTTCCTCTTCTTGCTCATCAGCCCTGCTTTCTTCTTCCTGCTCATCGGCTCTGCTTTCTTCTTCCTGCTCATCAGCTCTGCTTTCTTCTTCCTGCCCGTTAGCTCTTCTTTCTTCTTCCTGATTAGTACCTTCCGGAATGCCGATTCCGGTTTGATTATTGTTATGATCGATTTCGCTAATAATCCTCTCATCAATCATTTCTGGAGTAACTTCATCTCTGTCTTCTATGTAATTTGCTTCATTTGCATTATGAGCTAGCTCGCTTTCATTTGAAACCGTGAGCTCAGTTTCTTGAGTTAAAGCATCTGAGCTATTCATTTCAAAATACTTATAACCGCTCCATCCGGTAACCGATAATACTCCCACCATTAAAATTGAGAGCATTAAAGATGATTTCCTTTGAGGCTTCTTTTTACCGTTTTTAAGCTGAGGAAAAGTATTATGACTGGAGCTTCTTTTTTGAACTGCCAAACAAACTGCCGTCACATTATCAGAAGCATTATTGGCAATTGCTTTTTCCACTACATTTGTCACACAAGAATGAGCATTGGGGGAGGAGCTCACAATTTTGTGAATATCTTTGTTTTCCAAAACTCCGGAAACCCCATCAGAACAAAGCAGAATTTGTCCATCAGTAAAGTCAAAAGTCTCACTTACATCAGGTTCAAAATTTAAGTCTCCATCCAGGCATCTTGTGAGAGCATTTTTCCCGATTTTGATACTGGTAACATCTAAACCATTGTTAATGCCATCCTGGTAGGCTGTATGGTCAACAGTGCACTGATGAATTTTATCGTCTGTAACCAGATAAGCTCTTGAATCCCCCACGTGGCTTACGAACATTTTTTTACCAACTACAACAGCACATGTAAGTGTTGTACCCATTCCGGATGAACCGGGTTTTTGTTCAGATTCAAAACGTATTTTTTCATTTGATGAAAAAAAAGCTTTTGCCAGGCTTTCTCTAAGAAAATTTATATTTGACGTGTCAATGTCACTGAAGAATTTTCTTATTTCCTGAATAGCTAACTCAGCAGCCAGGTCTCCTGAATTAAGCCCGCCCATTCCATCAGCTACGGCAAGAATGTAAAAATCCACTCCATCTATAACTCTGCTATCTGTATAAAAACGATCTTCCTGGGCTGAACGCTTTCCTAAATGTTGATAACCGCTATAGGTTTTTTTGGCTTGCATAGTGAGAAATGGGCTGACTTATAAGTTAAATTGCAGGTATATTATATTTAATTCGAATTAAAGCGAAGTTTAACATCACCCATCGTAATTACATCACCTTTGCTAATTGTAATGGATTCATGTTCATCCAACTCCACGTCGTTAACCCTTGTGGGATTTGCCCTCTCAGAAGCATAATTGATCAGTGTGCACTGATTTTTCATTACGATAAGCTTTGCTTGCTGACGACTGACTGCCGGAGACTTCAATTGTACATGATAAAAATCGTCACCAGAGTTTCTGCCAAAAGTATATTCAGTATTCGGTTTGTCAGGGTCTTTGTACAAATTGATTCGCTTCACGTCTTCAACTCCTTCCAGTACTTCAAAATGCTCATTTAACATCTTGATTGTTTTATGTTTAGAAGGAACCACTATTTTCACAGTTTTATTCTCTACTTCCACATCAGAGTCTTCACTGCCAAAAATAGTGCCAGCATCTTCATCATCATGGTCGTCGTACATATAGTTTTCTTGTTGCGCTTGGGGACCTGCTTCATCAAAATCATCGTTGCGTGATCTTTTCACGAAAATAAATCCAAGAGCTAAAAACAGGACAAGGCCAGAACCAGCGATTAGTCCATAGAATATTTCACTTCGTTCAAGTGAAACAGATCTTCTTAGACTTGATCCATCTACCCGAATATTCATTGAGTGATCTCTATAGAAGGGTTTTTCAACTCTAACCGAGTAGCTTCCATTTTGAAGCCTTTGTTGCAAAGGTGTTTTTCCTACTTCTCTTCCATCAATAAATACAATAGCATCTTCAGGATTCGATTCAATGGCTACCAGAAAATCTGTTTCAGTCGTCACTCCGGCTCTCTTGATATTACGCGCATCTATAAAGAATCGTTGTAAAAAATTGGCTGAAACAGCATCAGGTAATTCTCTGGTAAACACACCCTCCAATCTTATGCGGGTATTAACTTCAGGCTTAGTATCAATAACTCTTACTCTTACCAAATCGCCAAAATCATCTCTCAGGTAGAAGAAGCCGGCTGATGTTTCATCGACCAGGTGCTGATGCACAATACCCTCAATCTCAACAATGTTGTTCAGATAACGGTTTGAGTTGTTCACTAAATTTTGTGTTACTACCCTGTAAACATCAGCATAAGCAACTGAAGAGGCAATTAACAAAAGGATTATGGAAACTGTTATTCGTTTAATCATAGCAGTGTATTTAGTTTTAATTAAGGTGTTCTAAAATCTTTTGAGCAGAGTTTGGCCTTTTTCCAGAATCTTTTTGTAACAGGGCATATATCATTCTTTGAACATTTTTCGGAACCTTGTTCGGCATTGCAGGAACCTGTGCTTTGATGTGCTGTTCAAAAACATCATACATCATTTTACCTGTAAAAGGTGCTCTGCCTACAAAAAGTGCATATGTCAGTATCCCAAGGGAGTAGTAATCAACTTTGAAATCTATTTCTTTGCCTTCAATTTGCTCTGGTGCCATGTACTCAGGTTTGCCAAATGCTGCTCCTACAGAAGTACCTTTCAACCAGTGAATTTCGTGCCTGGCCACACCAAAATCGATGAGTCTGATGCTAATTTCAGAGGAGTCTTTTACTAATACGTTGTCAGGTGAAAGATCTCTGTGCAGTACATTGCATTGATGCGAGGCGTCAAGTGCGTGGATTAATTGTTTAATGATCTCAATTTTTTGCGCGGTTTTTAAAACATTGTTTTTTATAAAAAAGCTCAGCGTTTTGCCTTCTACAAGTTCCATAGCGATGTATGGTACACCGTTTGGGTCGCCTCCTTTTCTTCCATAATCATAGACCATTGCTACCGGTGCATCAGGAAACTTTTTTTTGATCTTTTGCATGGCCCAGCCTTCACCTATAAATTTATTAACCATATCTTCATCGTCCAGATAGCTGGTCATTACTTTTAAGGCAATAGTTCGGTTGGCCTTGTCTTTTGCCTCATAAATTGTAGCAACTCCACCCTGAGCAATTTTTGATAAGATTGAGTATTCGGTAAATGAGCTTTTATTTTTTGGAGGAATGACTGGTGTTTCAGCAGAACTCATTTTATGGTTATTCTTAAAATATTTTCCAGCTATGAAAAGAAAAGCAACTATCACAATTCCAAAAAGTGAGAATATCGATACTCTCAAATAACTGTTATTGAATCTTTTAGAAGACGATAAATTTATTACAATTGGATTTTGAAAAGTTGCACCGGTAACTGAAATTGTTCTTTCATAGGTTCTGTAATCTCTGTGTTCAACTCTTACTTGTATAGCATTTGCATCACTAATCTGATGGATTGGAACATTTATATAGCCATCGCTATTTGAAATACCACTCAAAGAGCCATCGATAAATACTGCTGATCCTGGTTTAGTTAGAAATTCTACCTCTTCAATTTCTGATTGAGCATTGGCATAGAGAGCCTTGCAGGGAATAGCAAGTATTCCTATTCCCAAAGCAATTGCAAGTATCAAATTGGGTAAACACCAATTCGCTTTATTTAAACGTATTTTTAAATCAGACAAAGTTTTTACCGCTTAAAGCCACCCTATTCAGAAGTTTGTATTTATTCACTCCTTACATTTTTATTGAGCTGCTAAAAAATTCTGAAATTTTTTTACAGAAAAGCTTTCTCATGATCATTTAGCGGTTTATAACATGCTTATTCTATTGAGCTTTTGTTTCACTCAAAGAGCACATTTCATGAAAGATTCTAAGGGATCAGACTGAAATTCTACTCTCCAAAAGTCGTCCTACCTATACTTTATATAATAGTAATTTGAAATTATGGCTGACCTGAATTGACAAATACTCACCAGACGCACTTTTTGGGGAAGTGTCAAGAGTTTACCAACGCCCTGCCTTTCATCCACACCACCGATTTCAATAAATGGGAGAGTCCGATTGTTCAGGAATAGCATGTTCACAGCCTGTCAGCCATTGTTCTGCTAAAGAGTGAACTGGAGATTTTGCTGCATCCAAACTCTGTATCTCACATGGATTCGTGAGTGGATTGGTATTTGGTGAGGGGATGATAGAAAGAATTTCTTTTTTGGTGCATCTCGATTTTTTGCAGGTAAGATAATTTGTAATGAATACTAAGTAATTATTTACCTAATGGTGTGAATAATGAAGCAATTAAGAATGAAAAATTAAATTACCATCAAATACTAGTATAACCTTTAATAATCAAAACAACTTCAATCCATTATGCGAAT
>SLAU01000085.1 GCA_007126675.1 Balneolaceae bacterium | reverse complement strand
GCCGTCGGAAATGTTCCGTCCGGTTCAAAAGCACTCGCCGGCAGATTATCACCATTACCGGCTATGATCTCAGCTATCACTTTTTGAACATACTCTGGTGCTTCCTCAGGAACAGGCGGCCGCATTTCGATCGTTGAACCGGCTGTTTCAGGTACTTTGATTTCGTGCAGGTTATCAACCGAGTTATCAACGGCTGCGTAGTTGCTTTGCAGTATTTTTTCGCCTTTGCTGCCGTATGCTTTTTTGATCGCATCTTTGATCAGCAGAATGGCTTTTTCTTTGGGAAGGATATCGGAAATTGCAAAAAAGCAGGTCTGCATCACCGTATTGATTCGATTGCCCATCCCGTTTTCACGAGCTACTTTATATGCGTCAATTGCATAAAACTTCAGCTCTTTTTCAATAATCTGTTCCTGAACTTTTCTCGGAATATTATCCCAAACCTGATCCGGGCTGTAGGGGGCATTCAGTAAAAATGTAGCTCCCTTGCGGGCTTTATCGAGCATATCGAGACGCTCGAGAAACTGAAACTGATGGCAGGCCACAAATTGCGCCTTGTTGATCAGGTAAGCTGAGCGAATTGGATTGGGCCCGAACCGAAGGTGCGAAACGGTTGTAGCACCCGATTTCTTTGAATCGTACACAAAATAGCCCTGGGCAAAATAATCGGTGTTATCTCCAATAATTTTGATTGAGTTTTTATTAGCACTAACAGTACCGTCAGCTCCCAATCCGTAAAAGAGTCCTTCAAACACATCTTTATCTGTATCCCAGCCATTGGTTGAAAAATCGAGACTGGTGTGGGTTATATCATCGTGAATACCAATTGTAAAATGGTTTTTTGGTTTGTCGGCCTTCAGTTCATCAAAGATGCGGCTCACCATGGCAGGTGTAAACTCTTTCGAAGACAATCCATACCGTCCGCCGGTTACCTTAGGTTCGTCAGCGAATGATTTCCATCCTTCCGTGCGGTTTTCATGCAGTGCTGCTAACACATCATTGTAAAGCGGTTCTCCGGTACTGCCGGGTTCTTTGGTTCTGTCTAGTACAGATATTGCCTTAACCGTAACCGGCAGTGTTTCAATAAACTGCTGCATGCCAAACGGCCTGAACAATCTGCATTTGATAAGGCCTGTTTTTTCGCCCTTTGCGTTCAGCTTTTCAATAGTTTCGTGGGCTGTTTCAGCTCCGGAACCCATCAAAACAACAACACGTTCTGCATCTTCAGGCCCAACGTAATCGAACAGATTGTACTGCCGGCCGGTGAGTTTTGCGAACTTATCCATTGTTCGCTGTACAATCCCGGCACACTCGTTATAATATTGATTTGCGGTTTCTCTTGCCTGGAAGAACACATCCGGATTTTGCGCGGTACCGCGAATTACCGGTTCGTCAGGAGTAAGTGCCCGTTTACGATGAGCAATGACCCACTCATCATCAATCATTTCCTCCAGAACGGAGTCAGGTATCTGCTCAATCTTTTGAACTTCATGTGATGTTCTGAAACCATCAAAAAAGTGAATAAAAGGAATACGTGACTCAAGTGTAGCTGCGTGTGCAATCAATGCCATATCCATCGCTTCCTGCACGCTGTTTGAACTTAGCATGGCTACACCGGTTGGCCGCATAGCCATCACGTCACTGTGATCACCAAAAATGGAGAGAGCATGAGTTGCTACCGACCGCGCTGCTACGTGAACTACGGCAGGTGTCAGCTCTCCTGCAATCTTATACAGGTTTGGCATTTTCAGCAGAAGACCCTGCGAAGCCGTAAATGTAGTGCTGATAGCCCCGGTTTGAAGAGCGCCATGAAGAGTACCTGCTGCCCCGCCCTCACTCTGGAGTTCAATGACATCGGGAACAGTTCCCCAGATATTTTTCTTGCCGCCCATCGACCATTCATCACTCCACTCCCCCATAGGTGAAGCAGGAGTAATCGGGTAGATGGCGATTACTTCGCTGAGCTTATGTGCGATATAAGCAGCGGCTTCATTTGCATCAATTGTTACTTTTAACTTACTGTTGGCTGATTCTTTCATGGTGATCAATAATGTTTTTATACAATAAGTGAATCTTATCTTTTTTATATGCAGTCTATAGTATGTTCAGCATTGAGTCGGACATTTCCCTTTCGTTGTTCAGATCTCCAAGTGTTTTGGTTTCGAACAACTCTTTTACACTGTCGCGGACTTCTTTGTAATCATGGTGGAACGGACACGGATCTTCATCATCACATTCTTTGAAGCCGATACCACATTTGTGAAAAATTTCAAGTCCGTCTAAGATTTCCACAATTTCAATCAGTGTAATTTCATCCGGGTGTCGGGTTAAGCGATATCCTCCTGACGGCCCTTTTGATGAGTGCAATAACTTTGCCTTCACCAGTTGCTGTAGAATTTTGCTTAAAAAATGCTTTGGAATGTCATGTTCTTCAGCAATTTTTGTCAGCTCAATATTTTCATCGCTCGAAGAATATTTCGCTATACACATCATAGCTTGTAACCCATATTGGCAGGATGTTGAAAACATGTTACCTCTGGTAGAATGCTGTGTTTACTCGTAAAAAAGTAAGCTATGCCTTAATACTGAATAAGATATTTAGATATAAAACTCTAAAATAATCTAATCAATATTTGTTGATAGTACAAGCCTCATTTTTACTTTATGATGAGATAAATTACTTCCCTCTATTCATTGTGATGATGCTGTTACCCAGATTTACATCATCAACCATATCCTGTAGATTTTTGGATTTGAAAAGGTTTTCAACATCTGCCCTTACCTTCTTGTATTCATCATGAATAGGACACGGTTTTTCATCATTACACTGTTTAAAACCGATACCACATTTATTGAAAACCCCGAGCCCGTCAATCGCCTCAATTATTTCGATAAGTCGTACATCTTCCGGATGCTTTACAAGACGAAACCCACCGGTTGGCCCTTTCATCGATTGTAAAAGATCGCTTTTCACAAGCTGCTGTAAAATCTTACTCAAAAAATGTTTGGGAATATTTTGATCTTCTGCGATCACTTTAAGTTCAACATTAGAATCATCAGATGAGTGCATGGCGATGTAAAGCATTGCCTGTAAACCGTAATGGCAGGAAGTTGAGAACATGTATATTCAGCGGGTAATTAAAAATGAGTGGTAATAACAGCCGCATAATATACTAAACAATACATCCTGTTGCACAGGTGCTTGCAGGAGGTTTTTAAGGTGGATTGGGGGTTGATGGGTTGGGTGCAGGGCGTTCTATGAGTACGCTTCAATGGCAGTTTTTTTAAAAGCCTGATAATTGGCTTCAATCGATGTTTTTAAACTTTACAGAACACACCCCTAAATCCCCTCTCAAGAGGGGACTTTTGGACTGTAACCTTTCCAATGATGTTGCTCAAAAGTAGTACAACATCATTGAAAAATTGAAAAAAGACTCCCTCCTTGCATCGTGTAGTTCGCCGGAGGAAGGGCCGGGGTGGGTTTGCAAAGGCAAAATATTGGCCGAACCCACATCACGGAGATCAGCCTAAACGCATGCATCCTTCTTCAAAGGCAAAGCAAAGAAATAACAAAATAGAAATGTCTTT
>SLAU01000251.1 GCA_007126675.1 Balneolaceae bacterium | reverse complement strand
GTTGGGGTTGCGGCTTAACCGGAAAAAAATGAATTGATTCAAGCTTAGAATCATAATTTATAGCTCTTAGCTAATTCTTAGCTGTATATCTCATTGTACTTTTGAGCGTTCAAAAGTACCAAAAACCGCCGGCTGGTGAAAAAATGGCGAAGCTCTGCGACGCTCCGCTAAAAGAAAACGAAGCTCCATATCGTTTCCGGCTGTTATAAAGATCTCAGCGGAACGTTTTCTTTCTTAACGCTGCGCTCTGCTCACTTTTGTCGCCATTTTTTCACGAGGCCGGAAGATTTTTTCCTTTTAAAACTCTAAGCCTTAATAAAGAAAAACGGCCTCTGATTCGTGGAGGCGATAATCAGAGCGGGACGACTGAGACGTTTTGATAAATCATACCGGTGATAAATGGTTTGCTTGGGAAACAAGAGGTGGACCATTGATTTATCTGTCGAAGGAGCCACCCGCGATGTAGCCGCAGCGAATCAGCAGCCTTGAATTTTTGGTTACTTTTGTTTCAAGACAAAAGTAACACGATGTATTAATCAAGCAAAGAACTATGAGTATTAGCTACTAGCTAATTCTTGGCTCGATAATCTCTATTATACTTTTTTGCCTATCAGGCTATCAACAATTCAAGCCAAAGTTCCAATAAAAGTGCCCCGATGCGAAAGAAAAAAAGACAGAAGTGAATTTTACCTCTGCCTTTTCAGCGATTAGTTTTGTAAGGTAGCCTTAGTTACGGTTAAAAACGCAGGTTAAAAAATCTCCTCAAAAGAGAGACATAACTTCATCTATTCTTCGCGGTTAAAAATCTCGCCATTGATGATCACAGTCTCAGCTACGGTTGTGTACTCGAACGGATCGCCGTTGAAGAGCACAAGATCTGCATCTTTACCTGATTCGAGTGAGCCTACACGGTCATCAATGTTCAGCAGTTTTGCCGCACCCAGGGTTAGTGAGTACAGGGCGTCTGCATGATCGAGGCCGTTTGCTGCGGCTATTGCTGCTTCGAACAGTGCAACACGGGTTTTGGGCACATACCCTTCATATCCGCTTTGAAACACAACCGGAATTCCGGCTTCAACCAGTTTGCCTGCTGTCTCCATGCTCGAGTTTTTGGCTTCACCGAATGGCCTGATCATCTTCGGATGAATAACTACGGTAACTCCCGCTTCTTTGATTTCATCCATTACAAGATACGCTTCGGAAGCTCCTTCAAGAATCATTTCGAATCCAAATTCTTTTTGAACTCTTAGCGCAGTTACTATATCGTGTGCCGTGTGAGCTGATACAAGCGCGGCCATCTCACCATCCAGCAGATCAGCGAGGGCCT
Source organism: Balneolaceae bacterium (assembly GCA_007126675.1). Taxonomy (GTDB): domain Bacteria; phylum Bacteroidota; class Rhodothermia; order Balneolales; family Balneolaceae; genus SLAU01. The sequence goes on along the minus strand of SLAU01000251.1, from coordinate 2,264 downwards.
CCATCTTCAGGTCTTTGCCATTTAAATCGCCATCCGCACGTTTTTTGGCATATTCCTGTGCTCTGATTAGTTCCTGCCGCAGCATAGCTACTGCTTTAGCCCTTGTTCCGGGTGTGTTAAACGTACCACGAATGCCCGGACCCAGCGTTACCGCAAGCATTTTGGCAGGGTTGAGCATCGCATCTTCAACAGTATTTCCGGTTGTTTTTACGATCATGGTTTGCCCGCTTATTACCGCACCCGGTCCGTGCCCGGTATGGATGGTGGTCATCCCTTCACTTCTCAGGAATCCGACAAGATATTCCCGCGAATTGTAAGAGTCTAAAGCCCGCAATTCCGGCTGAACGGCATGGGTTGTTTCGAGCTGATCCTGATCGTGATCTTCGTTGTAATAACCTGCAAGGCCTACCACTGACCTTGAGTCGATCAATCCCGGAGTTACAACTTTTGCTTCGTGTACTTCATACCCGGATGGTATCGATAAGCTGTTAGCAGGACCAACCTCCTCAATATTTCCATCCCTGATCAGTACCACGCCATTTTCAATCGGATCACCGGAGATTGTGTACACCATTTCACCTTTTACGGCTATTTGTGCCTCAGCCTGATTTATAACTCCCGTTGCAAGCGTTAAAGCGGCTGCAATCAATAATCCGAACATTATCCTGGCCATTTTCGAAAATGTATGTTTTGAATTATTCATGATTAGTTGCCCTCCAGGTGAATGTGATTGTTGCTTGAAGCCCGGAATATTTCATATCCGCCGGTGCTATACTTTCTGTCTTCAGGGTTGCTGCGATCCCATGCTTTAACACCATCTATCCAGGTTTCCTGCACATTAGTGTACACACTGAGAGGGTCGCCTGTCAGAATCAGGAAGTCGGCATCTTTACCTTCTTCCAATGATCCTACCCTGTCGTCAATATCCATCATTCTGGCCCCGGCCATAGTGAGGGCTTCGAGTGCTTTTTCGCGGCTCATGCCTTCGCGCACACCCTGCGCTGCAGACCGGAAGAAAAATCGAGAGTCCACAATCGGGTCGTCCGTATGAAATGCAACATCGGCGCCGGCCCGCTCCAGCTCTCTGCCGTTTTTATTGTAGATGTTAATGGCTTCAAGCTTTCCGCCGGGAGAATCGAGTGTAATGATGGAAGAACCTAAAATATCAGCTTTCGCTATTTCATCAGCTACTTTCCATGCTTCACTCACGTGCTGCAGCACCATCCTGTACCCAAACTCTTCGGATAATCGAATTGCCGTTAAAATATCATCGTGCCGGTGTGTATGGTTATGTGCAATTCGCTTTCCTTCCAGTACTTCAACCAGTGTTTCGAGCTGCAGATTTCTCGGAGGCAGTTTATCCGGATCACCGTTTGCGGCATCCACTCTTTGTTTATACTCCTGTGCCTGGATATACATTTCGCGAACAAGAGCCGCAGATTTTGCACGGGTTCCCGGTGTTCCTCCCGACCGCAATGGGTTTGTACCGTTTGCCATTTTTAATCCGCCGTATATTCCGGTTTCTTCATCAACCACAATCAGCATCTCTTCGATTGTGTTTTTGGGATTGGTTTTCACATAAACGGTTTGTCCGCTTATTAACAAACCTGAACCCGGCATTATATTGACCGAAGTAACACCACCGGCCATCGCTTTCTTAAATGTACCGCTTCTGGGATCTATCGTATCCAGAATTCGCACATCCGGATGCAGTGCGGCAGAACGATCTCCGCCATCGCCTTCTCCAATATGTGAGTGTGTATCAACCAGTCCCGGCATAATTACTTTACCGGAAACATCGCGAACTTCGGCTCTGCGCGGTATCCTAACAGACCCGGTTTCGCCAACTGCCGTAATTTTTCCGTTTTGAATTACAAGTGTGCCATTTTCAATGGGATCACCTGTGATGGGAATGATTTCAGCTCCCTGAAATACAATGGGCTGATCCTGCGCTGTTACAAACTGAATTTGCACAGCAGCCATTACGATTAATATTAAAAAAGTGAACTTATTTACCATAGCTATCGATTTCAATTGAGATTTGCACGTGTATTGTACTACTATTTTTTAAGGTTTTGAAACCGGAGCTGTAAAAAGGTATTAAGGGTTAGGTTTACAGTTGATTTGTTGATTAGGAAATAAGGGGAGTGGATATCGGTAGAGAGGAAGTTGGTGGATGGAATGCTGATAACTGCGGAGTGGATGGTGTTGTGTGGAGAAAATCTGCGCAACTCTGCGAGCCATCTGCGAAAATCTGCGAGAAC
>SLAU01000145.1 GCA_007126675.1 Balneolaceae bacterium | reverse complement strand
GAACACTTTGATCCTGACAGAATGGAGATGGAAGTTGCGCTTTTAGTAGATAAAATGGATGTAAATGAAGAAGTAGTAAGGTTGCAATCGCACTTAAAATTTTTCCTGGAAGCTATGGACAGTGACCAGCCTGTTGGAAGACGCCTCAACTTTTTATGCCAGGAAATTAACCGGGAACTCAATACGATCGGTTCAAAGGCCAGCGACTCATCCATTGCTCATGATGTAGTACTCGGTAAAGAAAAACTTGAACAGATCAGGGAACAGGTGCAGAATATTGAGTAAAAGAGGCAAAGTTATCATCCTGGTATCGCCAAGCGGTGGCGGTAAATCAACAATGGCAAAAAGATTGCTCAATGATTTCGAAAAGCTTCGGTTCTCTGTAAGTGCCACAACACGAGAACCCCGTCCTAGTGAAGTTGACGGCAAAGAATATCACTTTATTACACGCGAACATTTTAAGGATAAAATTAAGAAGGGTGATTTCCTGGAATGGGAAGAGTTTTATAATGGAATCAGATACGGAACCTTACGCTCAGACGTTGAATTTCAGCTGAATAAAGGCTATTTTGTTTTGCTTGACATTGATGTACTTGGAGCGTTGAATATCAAAGAAATTTATGGTGATGAAGCATTATCACTGTTTTTGGCTCCGCCCTCGATGGAAGTGCTGAAAGAACGGCTGAAAAATCGTGGAACAGAATCTGATGATTCCCTTAAAACACGGCTTGAACGCGCTGAAAAAGAGATTGAATATGCCGATCGTTTTGATTTAGTTATTATAAACGATAATCTCGAAACCGCTTATAAGAAGATAAAAGAAGCGGTCAAAAATTTTATGACTCAATAATTATTACGCAGAATCAAACACCATTATGCCAATTAAAACATTAGATTTAGATAAACTGGGACAAGAAGGAGGCAACAAATACGAAAAAATTGTTGTGATGTCGAAAAGAGCCCGGCAAATTGCAGCCCAGGAACGCCTGGAACTGGATGAGAAACTCCAGTACTTCGAAGGGTTCGAAGATGAAGATGAATTCACCTTCAATGAAGAGCAGGAAAATATCTCAAAAGTTTATGAGAAACTGCCACATGCAACTCAGCGTGCAGTAGATGAGATGCTTGATGGTAAAACCACTTATCGATATCCTGAGAAAGATATCTGATGTTATCCGGTAAACGCATCATATTGGGCGTTACCGGCGGAATTGCTGCTTACAAAGCAGCCTACTTACTACGTGATTTTCAAAAAGCGGGAGCTGAAATCAGGGTCACTATGACCCCGTCGGCTACCCGCTTTATTGGTTCTGAGACCTTTGCAGCCCTCAGCCGGAACGAAGTCGCCGTTGAGGTTTTTAATGACGAAAATCCAGGTAAGGATTGGACAAAACATATCCACTGGGGTGAATGGGCTGATCTATTTGTGATCGCTCCCTGTACGGCTAATACGCTTTCTAAGATAGTTCACGGTAATGCTGATAACATGCTTACCTCTACCCTTCTGGCCGCACGCTGCCCGGTTCTGATCTGTCCTACTATGGACGGAGAAATGTACGAGAGCCCATCTGTATCCCGAAATCTGAAATTAGCTGAAGAATCCGGGTACTACATTCTTGAACCTGATTCCGGATATCTTGCCAGCGGACTCGATGACAAAGGCCGGCTTCCCGAACCGCAAGCCATTCTTGAAATGGCGGAAAAGATTATAGAAGAAAACCGCAAAAAAGGACCGCTATCCGGAAAGAAAGTAGTAGTATCGGCCGGGCCTACGCGCGAATTTTTGGATCCTGTAAGGTTTATATCCAACCCAAGTACCGGCAAGATGGGAATTGCGATGGCCGATGCCGCGACAGCCCTAGGCGGTGATGTAGTGTTATTGAAGGGTCCGGTGAATACAAAAGAAACCGAACGCCTGCATGTTGAATCATTCACTTCAGCTGATGAACTATTCAGCCTTGCTAAGAAACATGCAGATGCTGACGTGATCATCATGTCAGCGGCAGTCTCAGATTTTAAACCAGCAGAGAAAACTGATCAGAAAGTTAAAAAACAGAATGCGCCGGATACAATTCCACTCAAGCGCAATCCGGATATTCTTCAATGGCTGGGAGAAAACCGGAAAAATAATCAGATTTTGATTGGTTTTGCGATGGAAACAGAAAATCTGGAAAAAAACGCAAGAGAAAAGCTGAAAAAGAAAAAGATCGACTGGATTTGTGCGAACTCATTAAGTGATGAGAAATCCGGATTCGGATCAGATTTTAATACCATACATCTGATAGGCCATGACCATCAGGAAACTCTTTCAGGAGAAAAAAAGGTTGTTGCCCGCCAAATTTTAAGAGCTATTTTTGGAGAGTGAAATTCTCGCTAATAATGATAATCTTTTGCAGCTAATCTCAGATTAAAAAACAGAGCTTCTCTCTATGCCTTAACAACCTGCCCTTCTTTTACGGGTAATCCATTCATAGCATTTCTGGTATCCACAATCAGATCTGACCATTTTGCAAGTTCACCATACTCAATATCGGTATGATTTGTAGAGATCACCACAACATCAAAACCGGATACGGTCTCCTCATTCCAATCTACCGATTGCATACCGGCAAACTGAGGATACTCTCTGGTTTCCTTGATTTTAGGAACATACGGATCGTAATAAGAGATTTCCGCCCCCATTGACCTGAAAAGCTCAAATAGTTTATAGGTTGGAGATTCCCTGTCGTCATCCACATCCGGTTTATACGACAGACCTATCAGCAGAACATTGCTTCCATTCAGTGCTTTCTTTTGAGTGTTTAAAGCCTCAAGAGTGCGCCGCATCACATAACGCGGCATATCGGTATTGATTTCTCCTGCAAGTTCAATAAACCTTGTAGGATGTTCAACCTCACGTGCTTTCCATGTCAGGTAAAAAGGATCAATCGGTATACAGTGACCACCCAGGCCCGGACCGGGTGTAAATTTCATGAAACCAAACGGTTTAGTAGATGCTGCATCAAGTACTTCATGCACATCAATTCCCATAGCATGGTAAATCACCTTCAATTCGTTAACGAGAGCAATATTAATGGATCTGAAAATATTTTCTGTCAGCTTCACTGCCTCCGCAGTTTTACAATCGCTTACCGGAACTGTCTGCACAATGGCTGTATCGTACATTGCACATGCAAGTTTTAATGCATCTTCACCATGTGCACCAACCACTTTTGGTATTTTTGCGGTATTAAAATCGGGATTTCCAGGATCTTCTCTTTCCGGGCTATAGGCTACATAAAAGTCTTCACCGGCTTTAAGTCCGCTTCCTTTTTCCAGAATTGGGATGATCAGATCCTCTGTTGTTCCCGGATACGTTGTTGACTCAAGAATTACAAGCTGACCTTCTCTCAGGTATTTACTAATCGTTTCCGCAGTCTGTGTAACATATTTCATGTCTGGTTCGCGGTGATGATCGAGCGGTGTTGGCACACACATCAGTAATGAGTCCGCCTCAGTCATGCGGGAAAAATCTGTAGTTGCTTCACATTTGTCTGAAGAAGATAAAACACTCATCATCTCCTCTCCCAGGTGTTTGATGTAGGGAGTACCCGATTTGATACAATCCACTTTTTCCTGATCTACATCAAACCCAATCACCGGCATGTTTGCATCATGAAAAGTCCACATTAACGGAAGACCAACATAGCCCAGACCAAGTATTCCAACTTTATATTCTCTTTTTTCAATTCTCTCTAATTGTTTTTCGAGGCTCATAGTTTTTTAAGTAAAATTTTTGTCTGTTAATGATAAATTATTGGACAAATATACTGACTAGGTATGGAATGTAGAAGCTACGTTAAAGAAATATAATTAGCAGCTATAGTAATGTGCCGGTTTCTTATTTACTTCTGGCTCCTTTAAATAAAATATTGATTGTGGCTTTCATGAAATATCGCAGGTCAGTACGTATTGGTTTTTTAAAGTATGCTTCAAGATAGGCCTGCTCTGATTCAATGATCTCTTCAAATGATTCAGGTAAATCGGCATAATAGGGTGGCACAAGACCGGGGTAAACTTTAGTCCGAAGTTCCTGTAAATTTTCCGGATATAAGTTAAAATAGTGTTCACTTAGCGGTCGTACACCCACAAGTTTCATCTCCCCTTTTATCCAATTGTAAAACATCGGCAGTTCATCGATCCATAACTTTCTGAATATTTTGCCCCATGTGGTAATCCTGAAGTCATCTTTTATTTTACCATTCTCACTTAGATTGTTCTTTTCATACACATAGTCCTGAATATATTCGGAGTAAGGATGCATTGTTCGAAACTTATATACATTAAACATCTTGCGGTCTTTACCTATGCGCTTTAATCTAACAATAGCACCCAGTGAAGGTTGAACAGTTCGTTCAGGCTCTCGCACCTTTCGGGCTAGTATGAACGTTTCGTATTTAATCTTTTTTGTAGATACAACTTCAAAGCCGCAGTAATGCAACCTTCCAATAGCTTCGGTTAGAGAAATTACCCTGTTTCGGCCTTTGGTGAGCTTATAATTTAATTTTTGTGTTGGCCCCCACTTTGGAAATACTCTTTTTAATATAAAGTCAAGAAAATAATAAGGCCTGTTTATAAGCTTCGGGTATTTATTCAGAATTCTTTCTTTGCGGGATCTCATTGTTTCCACACAAACTACTGCATACTGGTTTATAATCAACTTTTCATTCAGCTGCCGGGTAAACTCATTTATCTCTCCGAGGTTATTTATTCTGTTGATACTAAGTATTCCATCAAAACTTTGATTATCAAACTTTACCTCGGATGGGTTGAGAGAATTGCAATGATAAAAACCGGATAGTGAAGCTTCCGGAATTGCTTCACGTATAAAGCGATCAATTTTTCTTGCTGTATCATCAATATGATCAGCTCTGATTCCTGAAATTTTCTCTTCTTTTAAATACTCTTCAAACAGGATCGTTTCCATAGAAAAATTAAAGTGGAATGTTTGTAGATTTACTTTGTTTTAATATGTCTTTTAGCTTTAACAACTACATTGATTATAACTCTGCCATTTCAACTAAGACAAAGTTTAATTCAGGTATATACTAACGGTACTATCTATTACACCAAATTATCATTGGGCTTATATGATTACTCTGAATTGAGCAGGAAACCAGATCTGCTTCTTTCATAAGTCATATACGTGCCAAGTATGAGTAAAATTAGCTTACTGCGTGATATTTTTTAATTACCGCCAAACAGCGGGGTATGTATCATGTATTTGAGTGTTAAACCCATATTAAAGCCGTCAATACTTATTTCTTCTGTTGTAACTGGCAAACCCTGGCCAAACTGAAACTCCTGGTCAAAACTGCCCATTGCATATCTTCCAAACAGTTCTACTCCAATTGGGCCGAATTCTCTTTCGAGCCCCCCGGTAATACTAAACCCGGTTGCTGAACCTTTTGCACTTTGCACACCGCTGCTGCCACTGTATTCTGAATCAATCGAATAGAGATCAATTGCCGGGCTGATTGAAGCTGTAACTACATTGCTAAAAGTATAGCGCCCCACAAGAGCTAATGTTAGCGGTACAAATGTATATTCTAAAGTTTCAAGTTGTGCAAATTCACCTCTCCTTACATCAGAATTAGTTTGGAAAAACCCGAAGCCTAACTTAAAACCCAAAACCGGCATAAGGCTGAGTTCCGTATCAAGTGAGATGCCGGCACCGGTCCCGAAGTCCCAGAAAGTACGGTCATTCAGATAGTTGAAAGAAGGAGAAAATGTGCCCATACTCAAACCAACGGAACGTAATTCCGGGCTAAACTCAAATGGATCATTTGAAGACTGCGCCGCAGCCGAACTGCTGAAAAGCGATACGGATGCAAAAAGCAAAGGGAATAAAATGGTTGAAAGTCGCATAACAATTGATGTTTTATATGTTGATTCAGTAAATAATACGCGATTTAATTTTATCTCAGTTTCTCTGCACCACTGCCTTTATTATTCAACTCTGGTTTGGCTGAGCTGACCTTTAAAGGCTGTTGGCCACAGCTTTTTGCTATCCGCCGCCGGAATCATGACAGCTTCGGGCTGTTACTGTGAAAATCAGAGGCGGACGCTGTATGGTCGCAGTTTCCAGTACCTGGCCGTTTCTGTTTCTTGCAGTGTAGGTTACTGTTCTCTTTTGTACACTTACAGTTAGCCTTGTACCGATAACCCCATCATAAGCAACACCATGTGTGTATGTTTTTTGTGGAATGTTTACAAAAGAACCGATTACAGGACCAAGAGTACCTCTTTCAAAAGTATGTTCAACATCTACATCAAGTCCGCACCCGGAGGTGGCAATGCTTCTCGGATTTGTAAAACTACTTGATGCTGAAATTGTAACATCCGGCACGAGTCTGTATCTACGAAAACGGTTGATCCGAAACCGGCCGAACCTAAAACTGGCAGTTACCTGTTGATTGTCATTTAGTTCAGTTAATTGACCGCCTGATAACTTGGCTGCTTCATCTAATTCAAGTGTAACCGGAATGTTACCGGGTTCCAATGTATAGCTTACATTATCAGAATTATCACCCGGAACAACTATCGGAAAAGTAACCTCAACCTCCTGATTCAAATCAACATCATCGGGTTCAAAATAAAATATTGCCTGTGTTGTTCCGTCGAAAGTATTATCAACCACAGATGGACGTGCCCTGGTTACCGAAACACTTACATTTCCATTGCTATTAACAACTGATTCTGGAAATGTTCCTGCAAGAATATCCAGGCTCATCTCCTGCCCTATCAGACCGGGATCATCTGAAGGGCCGGTCTGAATCACATTATCCTGATCATTTATAATTACAACCGAAGGCGCTTTTAGTCTTAAATAAGCTTCGGCCTCATAGTAATAGGTTGCAGTTGCTTCATCCGGAAGTTCTATTTCAACTTCAAACTCATCCGAAATATATCCCTCGCGTTCAACTAAAACTGTGTATGTACCAGAAGCAAGATCATCTAAAACAAAAACTGATTGCTGAACATTGTTTTGAGATGCTGAGGTAGGGCCGGATATTGAAATGTCATAACCGGTCATTGACTGTCCGTCAGACCTGTTTACTTCTACTGCCAGTACCTGTGTTCCGGTTATGGTTAGCTCCGGTGTATCATATGTAATCACATCTACAGTATCTGAACAGGAATAAACAATTAATAAAGCCAGTATTGAGATGAGAAGAAGTTTATAGCTTCGTATCGTCTGTTTCATAAAATTCCCTTTAGTATAAACACTCCCGCTGGAAGTTAGTCAGTATTTACAGCTATGAATCTAATTACAGCATCCATAAGAAGCAAACGATATTCTTAAACAAGTAAACAAAAATAGACTAAAATTATAAATTGGAGAATACTTTAAAGCAAGAAATATCAAACTCACTTATAGAAAGATCTAAAATGATTATGTGCTAAATTATACAAGCCAATTGATTACTATTTTCTGTGAATAACTGATAATTAACTAAAAGTTAAAAATACTTTTCCATCTCTTTGATTAAATAAGACGGGTAAATCTGCATTAATGAATGATCAAGACGGATTCCGGTTTCATAGCTTCTGGCACTTAAATCGTTACCGCGATAACGGTAACTTACTGGAAACCTTTGGGTTGGACGCACCCTGACCGGGCCAGCATTACGATAACGGGAAGGATTGATGGGAAGGGATATAAAAAACCCAAAATTACTGTCAATCCTTGTGTTCATTCCAAAAACTCCAAATTCTACCTCTCCAAAATGGCGATGTATTTCAACTTTCAAGCCATCATCAGCAAATAGAAAACGTCCAAATTGTACCCTTGTATTCAGATCGTATCTTCTCCATCTGTAATCTGCTGATAAGGTATAAAAATTGTACGTCCGCTCCTCAATTGTGGAAAAAAAAGGCCTGCCGGTTAGAGAGGTAAACCCTGTACGCCCAACATCAAAAGTTATTGAAAACACCTCTTCGTATAAAAATGTTTTTAATGCCGTGTGAACACCATATCGATTACGTCCGAATATGCCGCCTGAAATCGCGATAAAGATGTCATCCTCCGGAATTAATGTTTGTGTAAGAGTTGCCAGTGCAGGACGAACATGCCTGTTTTCGTCAAAATTGTTGTAGAGCGGAATAGCATATCTCAAATTGGCTGACAGGCCGCGTGCAAGAGGCAGGCTGATTTCCGGTTCAAGATCGAATGCGAAACGGTAGGGCTCATCGTAATTCCCAAGCTGATAGCGCATACCGAGACCCACCGGAAAAACCGGCCGATATCTTGTACTCTCATCAAGATCCATTTCACTGCTACTGCAAAGATCCAACTGATTGTGATACTGACGTGCATTAAGCGTAAGAGTAGCTGAGTGTGCCCATGACTGATATGAAATTTCACCATTCAAAAATGCCTGCAGTTTATCATGATCTGTAATTAAAGCAAGTACAGGCTGTTCATTTTGGAGAACAATAAGTTTAACTGTCCGGTAATTCGTCTTACTCTGCCCTGTTATGCTAAGCACTCGTGCTAAGGCATTCGCCTGGGAACGGTAGATTCGATTTTCGAATGTAATGACCAGATCGTCGCAAAGAGAAGAGCTCACATAAACATTTTCAAAGCCGTGGAATATCAGCTGTTGATGTAACTGAGCAGGCTGAGCATTTACAGATTTATTAAACACACAGAAAGTGGCAATTACCAGCAGAGTCAGTAAAAATCTGGCGGACATTTTTATCATAGTGTCACCCTGTAGCTAATTCCTCCGGCTGGGCGCTTCATCTCCATCAATCCTGCCATCAGCTGAACTCGCCCCGCAATCCTGGCTTTACCGGCAATATTCCATCGGAAAGAATCATATTCTGTCATGAGTTTCAGCCATTGGATTCTGCTGTGAGAGACTGATATGCCACCGAATACACCGTCGAAAGTTTGTGTGGTTTCTCCAAAAATTTCAAACGCATATCCAATGTGAAGGCCTGTTTTAAACTGATTTAGTTCATAGCCTTTTGATGCGACCAGGTAATTGGCTCCAAAATTTTTATTCGCAGCTAAATCAAACGCTTCACCCGGATCATGAACTCCTAAAAGCAGTGCCGGCCAACTGTCTCCTTCGCGCATAATGAGTAACCGTCCCGCTACCATTCTGTCCATAAAAGGGCCGGTTGTAGGATCACTTCGATCAAGTCCAAGCAGATACGTGTAACGAAACATCAGTTCCACTCTCGGTAAAAACTGTATGTTGATGAAAGCATAACGAATATCATGCAGTCCCCTGCCATAGAAAGTGTATTGCTTTGGCATTTGATTAAGACCGACCATTATTGTTCGATCCGGTAGCATTTCAGCGGTAGGGACATGAAACAAACCTGAATTACCGGTTAACGACTGTGCCTGAATTTCCGAAATGGATATTCCCGACAAACAGAAAAGCAATGAAAATACGCCGGAAAGCAGGGTTTTTTTAATCATATAATACTTCAAAATAGAAACAGATCAGAGTGGGATGAAGTTTTGGAATTTAACAGATAGAAACAAGTTTTGTGTTGCAGGGCGCAGGGCGCAGGGCGCAGGGCGCAGGGCGCAGGGCGCAGGGCGCAGGGCGCAGGGAAATATGTGTCCGGAATTATGTAATGTCAATTATATTTAAATACCAAAAATCAACAACTTGCCTTGTTCCATGTACCCTGTACCTTGAACCCTAAGCCCTGCGCTTTGTACCCTGCCCCTTGCTACTTGTACTTATGATTCCACCAGTCGGGCTGCTCTTTCAGGTATTTATCAAACCAGGATAGGATGCTTTCTTTCCAGAGTTTGTACTTGGCGTAATCCACAATGTGGTGATCCTGCTCATCAACAGCAACAAATGCTGTTTCCCTTTCAAGGAGTTTCAGGGCGGTGTACATCTGGAGGCTCTCACCTGCCGGTACGTTTGTATCCTGCATGCCTGTTATAAAAAGTAACGGTGTGGTTACCTGATCGGCTGAATAAAGCGGACTTTGCCCTACGTATATATCTTCGCGATTCCATGGAAATGAATTTGCGGTGGCAATTGCACTGTACTGGAATCCCCAAAAGCCTTCACCCCAGTAGCTGGCAATGTTACTGATACCGGCATGACTCACCCCTGCAGCAAATATATCCGTCTCCGTCATCAACAGCATGGTCATAAATCCGCCAAATGATGCCCCGATCGCTCCTACACGGTCACGGTCGGCATAGGGATGGGCATCCAGGAATTTGTTTACTCCTTCGATGATTTCACCGGATACAATCTTTCCCCAGTCGTTCACATGCAGTGCAGAAAACTCCTGTCCATAGCCCGTTGCACCGCTTGGCTGCATCACATAAACGATATAGCCTTTTGCAGCGTAGAGTTCCTTCGGGTATCGTCCACCAAAATCACGGCTCACCGGCACCGTACCTCCATAGTAATAGGAGATTACCGGATACTTTATATCGGGATCAAAATTCGGCGGGTAGTAAACATAACCGTCAATTTCCCTGCCTTCTTCGGTGGTGAAACTCCAGACCTTATCATCTCCAAACTGCACTCCCCGGAAATGATCTTCTCCAGGATCACGCAATAGCCGGGTGCGGTCGCGCCGCAGGTCAAGCGTGTAAGCGATCACCGGCCTCGAGATACCGCTGCCGCTGAATACCGCCGTTCTTCCGTCCCGGGAAATGGATACCTGGTTAATCACATCAGTAGGAGTCTCAATTTTGTTGAAACGATCACGCCTTACATCATAGCGATAGAGATTACGATATGAGCGATCAGTAGTAGTGAAATAGAGTGTATTTGAATCTGCTCCCCAGATCACCTGATTAATTGCGGGGTTAAACTCACGCGTTACCGGCTTTAGATCACGGGAAGAAATATCATACAGATAGGCCTGCGTGTCGTAGTCGTTGGCCACCATATCATCCGGTACATTTATGCCCAGATCGCCAAACATGGATGGACCACCGGTAAACAGAATCGACTCACCATCGGGCGAATATTGACCGCTACCTCCAAAAGGCTTTGTAAAGAGGGAGTCGGTTTCCAGGGTTTCAATAGTCAAAGTACGATATTCGGTTACTGAATAGGGACGCACCGAATAATCGGTGTGCGATCGTGAAAAGAGTACCTTCTTGCCATCCGGGCTGATATCATGCAGCGAAGTGGTCAGTTTACCGGCAGTCAGCCTCCGGGTGGTTCCCTCCGGCACATTCAGCTTATAGAGAAAACTTCGCGTGAAATGCCACGGACGCCGTTCTTCCAGGTCATCGAGCAGACGAACTCCGGTTTGGTCAGCATCGCGCCGCTCATTAATGGAATAGATGATGAAATTACCTTCAGGCGACCATCGGTAGCTTGCAAAATCGGAAACCTCTTTCAGTAAACGCTTTTGAGTTCCCGTTTCAAGATCGGCAAGCCACAGGGATGTATTTCCGTTTACTATTTCGGTGTAGGTAAACGTTTTTCCTTCAGGCGCCCACTGCAAACTTCCAAAATCTTTGCCTCCCCTGTATTCACGATAGAGTGATCCGTCGGAAGTGTTACGAATTTCCAGCCAGGAATCTCCCTGTCCGTCGGGCGGCGCAGGTTTATTAATACGCATCGCCGCCAGTTTACCATCGGCCGAAATTGCGAGACTGCCAAGCTGCGGCTGATTCGCAAGCGTCTCAAGATCCAGTTTACGTTCTGGATTGAGTGATTGTGTGATCGCTGCATCGTTATTTTCGGTAAAACTGCCGGTTATCATCCAGGCTGCATCAATTTCGGGGTTGTAAAGTGATTGCACAACCACAGTGTGTTTACCGTGAAGCAGCGTTAATTCCTGCGAATGGCTGCCGGGATCCGCATCTGATTCTTCACTGCTGCTTTTTACCCCTTTTTGGTTGCCGTTTACATAGAGAACAAACGGATGCCTGCTGCTAATTTTCAGTGTTGTTTTAGCAAAACGGTCATTCTCCAAATAGAAAGACGCCCAGCCATAGGCAGGTTTATCCGGATCATCAGCTACAAAATTGGCGGTGGATTGCGATCGCCAGTTCAGCGATCTGTCGGCCGACCAGTGAACCCTCTCTACTTCTTCAGGCATCCAGCTTGAAATATTTACCGGATTGTAAGTAAGAAGATTGTTCAGGTCAAAAGTTTCATCCTTTACATTCGAAACATTGTGCCATACAGGAAGCTGAGTCTGAACAGGACCCAGCAAAAGCCAGTTTTCGACAGAGATTTCATCATTATTTTCATTTTGCAGAGCCTGAAGATCCGCCGCAAGAAAAATCAGAAGTATGATTGAGATCGGAATCAGTAAACATCGTTTGAGCATACAATTGTAAATTTTTGAAGGGTTAATTATTTCTGAACAGACGGCCTGTAAAATAGAAATTCCCTGTTATATCAGAAATGTTTTTTGTAGTGGGTGAGATCTGAGGATGGAAACTTTTGATAGTTTTGGAGCCTAATTCAATTCCTCAATTTTCTGACCCACCCCCAGCCCCTCCCTATGACACCAAAAAGCGGTGTAATATGGAGGGGAGCTCTTAAAAAAGTATATTCACTTAAAATTTAAAATTTCGAACTTTTCATGAACTCAGATATTTGTTCCTTCTGAAATATTGATTAAAAAAACAGATTTAATTAAACAATCAATTACATACTCCTACCCAATTAAAAATCAAACAAAAATGAACTTTAAAGGAATCATAAAAGGACTTCACCACGTAACGGCAACGGTAAATGAGGCGCAGGAAGATTACGATTTCTATACTAAGACTTTGGGGCTTCGGCTCATTAAGGAAACCGTAAACTTTGATAATGAAAGTGTGTATCACTTCTATTACGGTAATGAGACGGGATTACCTTCCACGGTTTTCACAACGTTTCCCTATGGAAAACAGGGAGTTCGTAAAGGTGTGATCGGAACCGGTCAGGTGTATGAAACGGCATTCTCGGTTCCGTCCGGTGCGTTTGATTTCTGGAAAGAGAGGTTACGGTCGAAAGAGATATCATACCGTGAAGAAAAACGATTCGGGCGGCCGCACCTG